>JBGPCS010000149.1:0-6688 GCA_041481875.1 Sulfurifustaceae bacterium | reverse complement strand
CCGTTACCGGATGAATGAAACTGTTGAACTGCGACGCGAGCACCATGTACGACACGATCAATCCCAAAATCAACGCGAACAACAGATCGCCGAACGATTCCTTGAACGACTGCGAGCCGCCGACAAACTGAATGTGATAACCGGATGGTAATACCTCGCGCCCCACGTCCTGCGCGGCTTGGAGCGCCTTCTCCTGCGATTGGCCGGTCTTCACGTTCGCCCAGATCTTTATCGAGCGCTCGCGATTGTAGCGGTTGATCTGCGACAAACTCGGCCGCTCGGTCAACTGCACGACATCGGAAAGCGCGATCAGCTCGCCGCGGTTGTTGCGCACGTACAAACGCTTGATCTGCTCGGCGCGATCGCGTTCCTGTTCTTGCAGGCGCACGCGCACATCGTATCGATGGCCGCCGGTTGAGTACTGTCCGACGACCACGCCGCCGACGGTCGCGTTCACGGTTTGCGCGATCGCGTTGATGCTCACCCCGCGCGCCGACGCCTTAGCGCGATCTGGAATAATCTGGATTTCCGGCTTGCCCTCGCGATAGTCGCTGTTGGTATCGGTCACGAGGCCGGTCGCGTTGAGCTTTTCGATAATAACTTTCGAGTACTCGGCAAGTTGGTCCCAGTTCGGGCCCTGCACGTTAAATTCGATCGGAAATCCGATCGAGGCGGCGAAACCGCGCAGCGACAAATCCTGCACGGTCGGCTTCAGGTCGCCGATTTTCCGCATCGCCTCGCGCGTTACGTTCATCAGCTCCTGCTGGCTCAACTCATGCCCTGCCCGCGGGTCGACGCCCCGCTGGCCGCGCGGCTTGAGCGAGACGAAAATGATTCCGATGTTCACTTGGCCGACACCCGAGAAGCCTCCGACCGCGGAGTAGTACCGGTCCACTTCCGGCCGCGACTTGAAGAACTCCTCGGCGGCGCGGAACTTGGCGTCAGTGTATTCGAGCGAGGAATCTTCCGGCGTTTGCAAGCGCACCAATAGCGTTCCTTGGTCTTGCGCCGGCATCATTTCCTTATTCAAGTAGCCGATCGAATAAAACGACAACACGACGAACGCCAGCGAGCCGAGTATGACTGTCCAACGATGGCGCAAGGCCACGGCCAGCCACCGGGCGTACAGCGACGCCACGCCGCGAAACACGAAATCCGCGGCGCGGCCGATGCGCGTCGTCCGCTCGCCCGCCTGCACGAACTGCGACGAGCGCATCGGCGTCAGCGTGAGCGCTTCGAGCAACGACAGCAGCACCGCGACCGTCATCGTGATGCCGAACTGAAAGAAGAACTTGCCGATGACGCCGCGCATGAAAGCGACCGGCAAAAAGATGGCCACCACCGCGAGCGTCGCCGCGAGTGCCGCGAACGTAACCTGGCGCGTGCCGTTGAGCGCCGCCTCCACGCGATTCTCGCCCATCTCGCGGTGGCGCACGATGTTCTCGAGCACCATGATGGCGTCATCGACAACGATACCGATCGCGAGACTAAGTCCGAGCAAGGTAAACGTATTGAGCGTGAAACCCAGGAAATAAAGAACGATGAACGTTCCGATGATCGACGTTGGAATCGCCAGGATGACGTTCAGCGTCGCGGTCCAGCTCCCGAGGAACAACCAGCAGACCAGCGCCGTTACCAGCGCCGACAGCACCAGCGTAAATTTGAACTCCGAGACCGAGTCCTCGATGAACTTCGTCGTGTCGAAGTTCACCACGAGTTTCATCCCTTCGGGCAATTGCTTGTTGACCTCGGCGATTCGTTCCTTGACGCCGTGCGCGACCGCAACCGCGTTTGAGCCGCGTTGCTTGCGAATGCCTAAACCGACCGCGCTCGTGCCGTTCAGGCGCGACAGCCGGCGCACGTCGTTCAAGCCCTCTTGCGTCTTGGCGACCTGACTGAGGGTGATGCGGCTGTAGACCGGCAGGCCGCCGCGATGATTGATGACAATGTTGTCGAACTCGTCCGGCGATTTCGCCTCCCCGAGCGTGCGTACGTCGTACTCCTTCAGCCCGCTGGAGATTTGCCCGGCCGGTAACTCGGAGTGCTCGCTTTGGATGGCGGTCAATACATCGGTAACGGCCAGCTCGTATCGGTTCAGCTCTCGTCCCGACACCCAGACGCGCAAATTGGGCTCAACGTAACCGCCGAGAAGAATTTCGCCGACACCGGCGACCGACGAGAACCGGTCCTTCAGTTGGTCCTTCACGTAGCGCATGAGCTCGCGCGGCGGGTGGCGATCGCTTGAAAGCGCTAACCACAGAATCGGCTGATCTTCCGGATTAGTCTTGCTGATGACAGGCGGATCGATGTCTTTCGGCAGAAACCGCTGCGCCGCCGCGACTTTGTTCTGCACATCCTGCAACGCTTGCGCGATGTCCCGACTAAGCTCGAATTCGACGGTGATGCTGGCGTTGCCGTAGGTCGCGATGGAGGAGACGTTGCGCACGCCCTCGACCGTCATCACCGTGTCCTCGATGACGTCGATGACGTTGGTCTCGATGATCCCCGGCGCCGCGCCTTGATATACCACGTTGACTGAAACGACCGGAAAATCGACATCGGGCAGTTGGCTGATACCCATGCGCGAGCTGCCGATCAAGCCGAATATGATCAGCCCCGCCATCAACATCCAAGCGAATACGGGTCGGCGAACGGCGATTTCGGGAAGGTTCATGGAACATCCTCTGGCAACGGCGGGCGGCGCACCGCTGCAGCTTGCAGTTTTACATAGTCTAGCTTGGCGGTATAACGCGCGCGGTCCAACGCCCGTTGATTCTCCTGAAACGCGGTCAAAGCCTGCAGAACTTCGAGGTTGGTCACGAGACCCAGACGATACTCGCGCGTCTGCGTTTCGTAATTTCTTCGCGCGATCTCGGTCGCGTTCGTCAGCGCTTCCAGCTGCGCCTGATCGAGAATGACGCTCTGATAGGTCGTACGCACTTCCTGTTCCGCCTGTCGGCGCAGCTGGCTCACGCTCAACTCGGCTTGCGTCCGTTGCGACAGCACCTCGCGCTCTTTCGATTGCGAACCGCCTCCGGCGTACAACGGCACCGTCAACGAAAGGCGAATGTCCCACTTGGAGTCCTGCAGGGTGCCGGTACGATCGAAATAATAGTTACCGGTCAGGTCGACCGAGGGCAGATTAGCCCCGCGGGCGATCGTCACGCTCTCCTCGGCCGCCGTGAGTCGCTGTTGGCCGGCCTTGATATCGGGCCGCAGTTTCAGCCTCTGCAGATAGTCGTCGAGCGGTTCGAAGGTCGATGGCAGACGCTCGGTGTCCTGCAGCGGCGTCGCGGAATCGAGCCCGCCCAGGAAAGCAAACGCCTCGCGCGCCGCGCGTAGCTGCGCGCGTAGCTGCTCCCGTTGCGCTTGCAGCGTGCTGATCGCGCTCTGCACCGTCAGTACCTCGCTGGTACGCGAGCGGCCGATGCGAATGCGGCTCTTGAGCTCGGTCTCGCGCTGGCCGTTTTGATAGATCTGTTCCTCGAGGTTCTTCAAGTCCTGTTCGAACGCCAACACGTCGTAGAAGTTTTGCGCCACGTCCCGGAACAGTTGCCGGCGCGCGTTGTAATAATCCTGATTCTGCGCGCCGATCAACACTTGGGTCTGGCGCAAGGCCGCATACTCGCGAAATCCGCGAAAAATCGGCTGCGTCAACGTCAGTGCGGCCAACGATTGCCGATTCGGAAACGGCGAATTGGACGCAGTCCCGGCGGGGATCGGATCCTGCCACGTACGCGATGCGACGGCATTTACCGCGGGTAGCACGGCCGCGCGCGCCTGGTGGTAGCGCTCTTCGGCCTGACGAATAAGCTCCGTCTGATTGGCGATGACTTCGCTGCGCTTGAGCGCGGCGTCGAAATATTCATCCAATGTCACCGCCACGGCTGCATTCCCGGGCACCGCGATCGCCGCCACCAAAGAACAACGGCTCAGTGCTCGTCGCAGCGGCCGAAGGAGATTCGCGTTACCCGACATCACAGCGTCTCCTTCAGCGCCGTAAGCCCGGCCGCCACGGTTGCTCGATCTGCTTTCGATAGCGCCGCGAGGCGTCCGGCCAACGCGGTCTGCACGTGCAGACGCAAACGCTCGAACTCGTCCTTACCCCGCTTGCTCAATTGCAACTTGACCTGACGGCGATCGACGGTATCCGCAGTCCGGATAAGAAGTTCGCGCCGCACGAGACAATCGACCATGCGCGACATGGCCGGTAAACTCACGCCTTGCCAGTCGGCAAGCTGTTTGTTAGTGCACGGTTGCAGCGACACGTAACCGAGCACGCGCAACTGTGGCACGGTGAGCTGAGAATCCTTGATATTGCGCATCGTTTCGCGAATGGCGCGCACGATTGGAGGCATGCTGTCGAGCAGCAATCCGCTAAGATCGAGATCCTTCCGGCTGGCGGGCTTGGACACGAGGGACGGGCACGGTTATTGGTTCTAATAGGCAATAGTAAACTATGTTAACTACCCCGACACACTCTCCGGCCTTGAAATGGGCCTCGCCGGGCACTTGGATCTATTCCGAGTACCGGTCAACCCTCGGAGAGCGTAGATCGTTATTAGCCTACATCCCGATTTTCGGGTGATTAGAACGAGAGGAATTCCGCATGAAAAAGGCCTATATAATAGTGCCGCTACTGATGGCCGTGGGCGCAAGCGCGAATGCGTTCGAGGCCGTCGCCCGAGTGACGAACGTGTCGCCGATCACCGAGACGATCAATCGCCCCACGCAGAAATGCTGGAGCGAAAACCGGGAAGTCACGCAGGCCGCCCCACATGATTACGGCGGCGCCATCCTCGGCACGATTGCCGGGGGAATCATCGGCAGCCAAATCGGTAAGGGAAACGGTAAGGTTGCCGCCGGCGCCGTGGGTGCCGGGATCGGAGCGGTCACCGGCGACCGCCTCGCGAACCGCGACGCCAGCGCGACGACTACCGTGCCGGCGCAGCGCTGCGAAAACGTCGACAACTTCGAGACGCGCGTGTCCGGCTATCGAGTAACGTATGAATACGACAACTGGAAGTTCACCACCAAGCTGCCGTATAACCCCGGCAACGAATTACGAGTAAACGTTGCGGTAACGCCTAAGTGAGGTTTTAAGCGCCGTGTCACGAATGCACGAACCCGCCAAACATCTTCTCGCCCCGCTAGCGGTGCTGGGCCTGGTCGCCGCGTTGAGCCTTCAAGTGACCGCGCGTGCCGAGATGGGAGGTCATGGGGGAGGCCAGGGCGGTCATTGGGGCGGCCAGATGGGTTCGGGCGGGTTCCAGCACGGATCGGAATCGGGTAACTTCCAACGTCAGCAGGGAATGTCGGGTTCGTCGCGGCAATTTTCCGATTCACAACGTTCGATGGCGCCACGCTCGGAGTCCGGAGATTTCTCCCATCAGCCGACGTGGAACTCGCCATCGCGTGTGTCCGATGCACATCGCCAGATGGTGCCGCGCGTCGTCGCTCCGCCTCGAATGTTAGCGCATCCCCGCATCGTTCAGACGCTGCCGCCCAACCATCAAGTTTTCGTGCATCGCGGAACGCGATTTTTCTTCGCTCATGGCTTTTTCTTCCGCGCCCACGGTCCCCGGTTCATCACCGTGTTCCCGCCGATCGGGCTCTTCGTACCTTTCTTGCCGGTCTATGCCTCGGTCGTGTGGATAGCGGGCGCACCTTACTATTACGCGAATGACGTTTACTACACTCGCACCCCCCAAGGGTACGTCGTCGCGCAACCGCCTCCGGGCGAGACCATTGTCGAGGAACCTGCCAATAACAATGCAGGCGGTGGCAACGGTGTGATTGAGCAGCCCGCCGGCGCGAGTACGACGGCGGAGGTTACGGTGAGCAAGGCGCCGGGGGATGGCTTGTACATTTATCCCGGTCATGGACAAAACGAACAGCAACAAGGCACGGACCGCAACGAGTGTCACAGCTGGGCGGTCGGGCAAACCGGTTACGATCCCATGGTCGCGTCCAGCGGATATCAAGTGGGTGACAGAGTTTTGGATTTCCAACGAGCCATCAGCGCTTGCCTCGAAGCGCGCGGCTACACAGTTCGATAGCAGTCCATTCCACGCCGTTGGTAGATCGCTTTTTCGACGTGCCCGGTAAACGCTCGACGCGCTCTCGCGTTGTTGTTCCTACCGAGTCAAACCAGTAGGAGCACATCATGAAATCTCATCGCAATTTTATCGTCTCCGGTGCCGCCGCGCTCGCGGTTGTCGCATTGATCGCTGCGGCTGCGCCCATATCGAGCCGAGCGAACGCCAACGACCGCACGGCCGTCGGTGAAGACGCCACCGCCCGCCAAGACAAAATGCGCGAACATCTCCAAGCCCGTCTCGACCACATGGCGAAGCGTCTCAACATCGAAACCGCGCAACAAGGCGCCTGGAATGCATATGTCCAGACAGCCCGGGGAATGATCGGCCCGAGACCGCAACGACCGGCCGCCGACGCCGACGCCGCCACGGTTGTGCGCTTCCGCGCTCAGTTGGCCGCCGCCCACGCACAGAAGCTGGCGCAGCTCGCGGACGCGACCGCCACGCTGCAGCAGGCATTGAGGCCGGAGCAACGCAGAGTACTCGATGAGATGGTTCGGCATCCCGAGCATCGGCGCTTCGGTCACCAAGAGCCGGTTCGCGGTTAGTCTCCGCTCTTCTGAACCTATGACTGAGCCGGTCGAGGGATT
>JBGPCS010000148.1:0-6726 GCA_041481875.1 Sulfurifustaceae bacterium | reverse complement strand
TGTGATCGTCGACTTCGATGACGTCATCGATGGCGATATTTTCGAGCTCTGCTTTGGCAAGCTTTACCGATTCCGTAGCCCACTTCTCCGCCCAGGTCGTTGGATCGCCCGAGTCCTTGGGTGTCGCCAGATGCTTGCCAACGAGCGCGGAAGCGAACGTTTGAGGAGACGTCGCATGTTCCCGCGTCATGGCGCGTTGCACGTAGAGTGTGTCCCAATTTCCGTGCAGATTGTGCGAGCCCAACATTAGCCAGTTACCGCCTTCGGTTTTGGCCGCGTCACCGTGGTCGACTTGCTGCTGCGAGGTGGGTTTGATGAATTGATTGTCGGCGTCGATGTAAGCGGCGCCGACGTGCAGGGGCTGATGGATGTCTCCGGTGAGGTGACAAATCAAAAAGAACGCCTCGCGCTTGGTAAATGCGTGTGGGTTATGCGCCGCACTGGTCTTCCCTTGGAGCACGGCGATTGCTTGGGAGAGGATGTGGACGATGTCTTCCGGGCTCGCGCCTACGGCATTCGGATCGTACTTCCCAAGTTGAAAAGGAATATCGGCGAAGTGGTACTGATGGTGGTTTTTGTTTTTCTCGGCATAGGCTTTCATTTCATCCGTTAACGGCCTATTGCAGTAACGCTCTCCCTTGGCGCAGTCAGCCCAGTGCGCGGCGAAGGCGAGGTCTTCGCCAGGCTTTAAGATCTTCGCGATTTCCTTCTCGGCGTGCGTGCCAGAGATGAGCGCCGCGGCGATAGCCCCGGTGGTTTCGTGACCCTCTTGGCCAAAAGCCCAAGCGGTGGAGTAGGCGAAAATTGAAAGGATAAAAATCGGCAGGACAGGTCGGGCTTCCCTCACCATAGTTATTCTCCTTCAACGCGGCTTTACCCCGATCGATAAATGTCCCGTGGACGGAAGAAGCATCGTAGGATATCTCAAAAAAGCCAGCTTGTTACTACTTCGTCTTGGGCAACATCGTCTCGAGTCGGCCGGGGCTGAAACCGTCCATGCGCTGATTGCCGACGAGAAAGATCGGCACACCCTGCCCCTTTAGACGACGATATTCCGACTTGCCGGTTTCGTTGCGTTCGACATCGTATTCGGTAAACGTCACGCCCTTCTGCGTAAGCCACGCTCTAGCCTGTTTACATACGCCGCACCAACTCGTGGACAGCATCACGACGCCGAATGTCGCCTGCTCGTCGGTGCTCGACACCTCCGGTAGTCCGGCGAAGGTTCGTATCTGCAGCCGTTGCGCGTCGCGATCGATAGGTGGCACGTCCGAAAGATGTGTCTTACCGTCGGCGTCCTTCCACTTGTAAATGTCGGCGGATAACGCCGGAGGCGCGAGCAGTAGAAGCGCGACTGCCGTGCTGAAGATCAATTTCGGACGCCGATTCTGATTCATACCCCCAATCTAGACCATCTTGGGTATGGTCGTCGCCTTCAAATCGAAAGACCAGGCGCCAGTTACCACCGATCGGGATCGAACGTAGTCACTGATCAAACGGGTGACGCAGAACGATCGTCTCGTCGCGCTCCGCGCCCGTTGATATCAGATCAATGTGTCCGCCGGTTAGCTCTTCGATACGCTCCAGATATTTTTGCGCCGTAACCGGTAGCTTTTCTTTGCGCTTGATTCCGACCGTCGAGTCCTTCCATCCCGGCACGTCTTCGTAGATCGGCTGACATTGCGCCATCGCATCGGCGCCGCTCGGAGGGGTCGTGCGGCGCTCGCCTTTGTATTGATAGGCGACGCAGACGCGGACCGTTTCCATTCCGTCGAGCACGTCGAGCTTGGTGATGCACAGGCCGTGCACGCCGTTCAACTGCACGGCGCGGCGGACGGCGACGGCGTCGAACCAGCCGCAGCGGCGGCGGCGGCCGGTGGTGGCGCCGAATTCGTTGCCGCGGCGCGAGAGTAATTCTCCGGTTTCGTCGTTCAGTTCGGTCGGGAACGGACCGGCGCCGACGCGCGTCGTGTAGGCCTTAGTGATGCCGAGGATGTAGCCGAGGCTTTCCGGACCGACTCCAGTACCGAGCGCGGCGTTGGCGGCGCACGTGCTGGATGACGTGACGTACGGATAGGTGCCGTGATCGATATCGAGGAACGTTCCCTGCGCGCCCTCGAACAAAATCGGCTCGCCCGCTTCGATGTAAGCATGAAGAATGCCGGGCACGTCGGCCACCAGCGGGCGCAAGCGCTCACCATAGGCGAGCGTCTCATCGTAGGTCTTCTGGAAATCGACCGCCTCCGCCTTGTAGTAATGCGTCAGCACGAAATTGTGAAAATCCATCACATGCTCGAGCTTCTCGCGCAGCACCTTCGGCTCGAACAGGTCGAGCACGCGCACGGTGCGGCGGCCGACTTTGTCTTCGTAGGCGGGACCGATGCCGCGGCCGGTCGTGCCGATGGCGCGGGCGCCAAAGGCGCGCTCGCGTGCGACGTCGAGCGCGGAGTGGTACGGCAGGATCAGCGCGCAAGATTCGCTCACGCGCAGGCGCGGCGGCACGTCGACGCCGCTTTGTTTCAGCTCGTCCATTTCCTTGAACAGCGCCGCGGGCGAAAGCACGACGCCATTGCCGATCAGACACATCACGTCTTTGTGCAGAATGCCCGAAGGAATGAGATGCAAGACCGTCTTTTTACCGTGGATGACGAGCGTGTGTCCGGCATTGTGCCCGCCTTGAAAACGCGCGACCGCGCGCACGCGATCAGTGAGCAGATCGACGATCTTGCCCTTGCCTTCGTCACCCCACTGGGTGCCGATGATGACGACGTTTCTTGTCATGTGTCCCAGTAAACAAAGTGCGCGCTTTCCCTAACCCCATCCCTCTCCCGGAGGGAGAGGGGGATTTGGTGCGCTGATGCGATCTCATAAGACTGGCGCCTCGGCTCGCCTCCCTCTGCGACCGTATGAAGCTCGCGCAGCGAGTATCGGCTCGCCCCCTTCTCCCTCCGGGAGAAGGGATGGGGATGAGGGAGCGAGGACGATGTTTGTCGTCGCCGGGAGAGGGAATGAGGGTGAGGGATGTGGCAGTCCGGCACGCTCTCCCTCACCCCATCCCCTCTCCCGGAGGGAGAGGGGCGGTATGTTCGCTGATGCGATCATTCGATCGGTTCGATCCGCCACTGACCGCTTTTCTTGGCGAGGACGCGATCGCAACCGACATCTCCCGCCTTGGCGGCGTCACCCGGTAGCTGCCGCACGACGCGCTCACCCGACGCACGCAGGCGTGCAATTTCGCGTGCAAGCTCAGTGTCGTCGGCGGCGGGCGCCCATATGCCCGTCATTCGCGCGCCGGGGCTTTCGCCGTTCTTCAACAATCGCCGCAAATCGGCGCTGAAACCGGTGGCGGCGCGATCGCGACCGAACGCGCGCCCGACGCCGTCATATCGACCGCCTTTCGCGATCCAGCGCGCCTGTCCGGGAATGTACGCGGAGAACATCGCGCCGGTGTAGTAGTGATACCCGCCGAGCTCGGCGAGATCGAAATGCAGCTCGGCGCCGAGCGCCTGGCGCTGCACATGTAGCACGATCGCTTCGAGATTGTCGATCGCGGCGGTGACGCCGCGAAGCGATCGGTACAGCGCACGAGCGCGCGCGATCACGCCGACATCGCCGTTCAGCTCGAAGAGCGCGAGCAGGCGACCGCGGTTGTCGCCGGTCACCGCCCAATTGGAAAGCAACGTTTCCGCTTCGCTGCGCGCGCGCCGCTCGACGGCGCCGAGCAGCTCGTCCTTTTGATCCGCGCTCAATCCGGCGGCGTCGGTCAATCCGCCGAAGACACCGACGTGAGCGAGATCGACGTGCGGACGTTCCATGCCGGTGAGCGCAAGTGTTGCGAGCATGAGGCTCAAAACTTCGGCATCGCTCTCCGGGCCGGCGTGACCGAAAAGCTCGGCGCCGACTTGCAGCGGCTCGCGCGATCCGGCGAGCTCCTCCGGGCGAGTGCGCAGCACCGGGCCGACGTAGCAGAGCCGCGATGCATGCGCACGGCGCACGTAGTGGGCGTCGATGCGCGCCGCTTGCGGCGTCATGTCGGCGCGTATGCCCATGAGGCGGCCGGTCAACTGGTCAGTCACCTTGAACGTCTGTAAATCCATATCGCGCCCGACACCGGTTAGCAGCGAGTCGAGATATTCGATCAGCGGCGGCATCACCAGCGCGTAGCCCCAGCGATCGAACAAGTCGAGGATCGCGCGGCGCATCGCTTCCAAGCGACGTGCTTCGGCGGGCAACGTCTCCTCGATGCCGTCGGGGAGCAGCCAGCGGTCTTTCGTGCTCATGACGTCTAGTGGTTGATGAGGACCAGAAATAGCAGCCCGATCAGCATGCTCGCTAAACCGGTGACGCGCAACTGGGTGTCGGTCAGCTCGCTCATGCTCTGGAGTGTACGCCGCAGCGCGCCGGGATTGGCGAACGGGAAGATGCCTTCGAGCACCAGCAGCAGCGCCACGGCGACACCAAGCTCACGCCACATGTCGCCGTTTCACGAACGCGCCGAACGCATCGCCATCACTCGACTAGCGCGTCGGCTTCTTCATATACTTGAAGAAATCCGCGCTCGGATCGACGACCAAAATATCGTCCTTCCGCTTGAAGCTTTCCTTGTACGCGTTCAGGCTTCGATAAAACCCGTAGAACTCCGCCGACTGGCTGTACGCGTTCGCGTAAATCGTCGTCGCGCGCGCGTCGCCCTCGCCGCGGATTTGCTCGGCTTGGCGGTAAGCGGTCGACACCAGCACGTCGCGCTGGCGCTCCGCGTCGGCGCGAATTTTTTCCGCGGCTTCCTCCCCGCGTGCTCGATACTCGTTCGCGATGCGCGAGCGCTCGGCTTTCATGCGCTGGTACACCGACTGGCTCACTTCGTCCGGCAAGTCGACACGCTGCAACCGCACGTCGACGACTTGGATGCCAAAACGCTGTGCCTCCACGTTCGCGTTTTCCGTCAGGATCTGCATGATCTTGCTGCGGTCATCGGCGACGACGATGTGCAGGTCGCGCTTGCCGAACTCATCGCGCAGACCGCTGTTGATGACCTGCTCCAAACGCCGGCGCGCCTCGGACTCCTGACCGCCGACGGTTAGGAAATAGCGCTGCGCGTCGAGCACGCGCCACTTCACGAATGAGTCGACCACGACGTATTTCTTTTCGCGCGTCAGGAACGACTGTGGATCGGCGTCGATGGTGAGTATCCGGGAATCGAAGTAGCGCGCATCGTCCAGAAACGGCATCTTGATGTGCAGCCCCGGCTTGTCCTCGAACCGCAGGATCTGCCCGAACCGCACGACGATCACCTTTTCGCGCTCATCGACGGAGTAAATCGCGGAAGCGATCGTCAAAACGGCGAGCAGCGCAAGCCCGATCCAAGCGAAGAGTCGACCTTGATTCATGGTTGCCCGCGTCGGCGCGCATCGCCGCGCCCGCGCCCAGCCGGATCGCGCGCGGGCGCGGCGCTCTCCGCCTCCGGCACAGCCGGGCCGGACAAAGCTCCGGACCCATCGCCGCGCGACAATAGTTTGTCGAGCGGCAAGTACAGCATGTTGCTGCCGCCTTTTTGGTCGATATAAATTTTGGTGGTGTTGCTCAATATTTGTTCCATCGCTTCGATGTAAAGTCGCTCGCGCGTTACGGCCGGCGCCTTCGCGTATTCCGTGACGATTTGGCCGAACCGGCGGGCGTCGCCCTCGGCGCGCGAAATCACGCTCGCCTTGTGCCCTTCGGCTTCCTGCAGCATCCGCGCCGCCGCGCCGCGGGCGCGCGGAATGATGTCGTTCGCGTAGGCCTCGGCTTCATTCTTGAGTCGCTGCTCGTCCTCGCGTGCTTTCACCGCGTCGTCGAAAGCCGGCTTCACCTCGTCCGGCGGTTGCGCCTTTTGCGTCTCCACCGTCACGATCTCGATGCCGGTGCGGTAGCGATCCAAGATCTGCTGCAGCAACGCGCGCGAATCGCGCGAGACCTGATCCCGACCTTCCGTGAGCGCGAAGTCGAGTGTGCTCTTGCCGACGACCTCGCGCACCGCGGACTCGGTCGATTGCGCGATCGTCAGCTCCTGATCGCGCACGTTGAACAAGTACGCGTCCGCGTCTTTGATCTTGTATTGGACGGCGAACTCGATATCGATGATGTTCTCATCGCCGGTAATCATGAGTGCTTCGCGCGGAACCTTACTCTTCCCGCCGCTCTTGTTGCCGACGCGCAAATTACTGCGATAGCCGATTTCGAGCGTCGAAACTTTCTCGACGTTGACCTTCTCGACGGTTTCAATCGGATACGGTAGGTGCCAGTGTAAACCTCCCTGCACCAACTCCCGTAACGCGCCGAATCGCAGTATCACACCGCGCTCGCCTTGCTGCACGACGTAGACTCCGCTGAGCAGCCACAAACCGCCCGCTACTGCCAGCACCAACCCAATACCAAAGCCGGGGCCGCCCGAACGTCGGCGTCCGAAGATGGCGGCGAGTTTCTTTTGTAGATTGCGCAGCGCCTGGTCCAGGTCCAAATGCGGGCCGGACCCGACCTTCTTCCGTTGGGACCAGGGATCTTTCTCTTTGTCGCCGTTACCGCCGGGCACGTTCCAAGCCACGAAGTGTTGCCCTCCTAGGACTGGGCTTCGGTTGAGTAAGGTCGGGGCAAACGCCAGCCCCGCGCCTCGTTTTGTCGCCGCCTCGCCTCCCGCAAAGGGAGAGGGAATTTTGTAAAGACCGGCGACGCGCGCGCTTCGCGCGGCTC
>JBGPCS010000147.1:0-6744 GCA_041481875.1 Sulfurifustaceae bacterium | reverse complement strand
GCCGCCACTGATGAGGCCGCTCGTGCCGTCCGGGCGGAACACGATCACGACTTCCGACGGAATACCGCTTCCGATCATCGCTGACCGTACCGTCGAACCGTCCTTTTTCAGCGCCGCCTTCGAGCTGGCTAAGTCAAAAACGTACTCGGTGGCTAGCCCGGCGTTTGCGCCGCAGGTCAACGCTGCATTGTTTGAATTCGCCGGTGTAAAGGTCGTCACATAAAGTACGCCGTCGAGGACGGTGGCCTTCGCCATCACCTTTTCACCGACCCATTGGGTCGTCAATCCGTTCGGAAGCGCGACCGCGGATGAGCCGATGAGATCGATGTACCAGCCGGTCTTGCCTTTGAGTGTCGCGACCTCGGTGGCGAGATTGGTGCCCGTCAGAGTGTCGAGTCCATCTTGCGTCGAGTCGTAGAGATCGGCCTCGCTGAGCGCCGCCGGCGTGCTGGTCGGTTTGCCGGTGATGTAGTTGTAGTCGCGGAAAAGATAGATGCGGTTGTGCGCGGCCTCTTTGCTTTGTGGCGAGGGCAAGCCGTCGGTCAACAAGTCGAGCGGGTCTTCGCGATCGCCGCTGCCGATCGCCACGGCATCGTAGGACGGCACGGTTGAATAGAGCATGTCGCGGATCGGCGCCACTTCGGGGACGTAGAAGAACTTGCGGCTGTGCTGCGCGGTCGTGGCGGAGCAGTCGTTGCTGCGTGAGCCGCCGGTGCAGCCGATATCGGCGAAAACGTAGCCGGCGGTGCCGCCGTTGGCGTTCACCTCGAGTTGCGTGCCGAGGTCGATGCGCCAGACCTGTCCGCCGGTGTCGCCCACGTAGACCCGGTCCTTCATGCCGTCGCCGTTGGAGTCGATGATCAGCAGATCCGACGGGATACCGTACTTCATCTGCGTCAGGTTCAGCGTCGCTCCGGAATTGCTGGCCCACCAGATGCGCGTTCCCGTCAACGGATCGACCATGTAGATGGCGTTGCCGATGCTGTCGGTACCGGCCGGAACGGTGTTGTCCTGATGCGGATCGTAGCCGCCGGCGAACATGAGCACGACGCGCGACTTGGTGTGATCGGCCCCCGGCGTGCCGTCGGCGCAAAGCGTTCCGCTGCACTTGTAGGGGACGCGCACGATTTGCGGGACCGACCACGTCTGTCCGAGTTTGGCGAAATCACCGCTGCCGCCCTCGATCACCCACACGAGCTTCGGCGTAAAGGTCGCGGTCTGGGTCGTGAGCTTGGTCGGCGGCGTAACGTCGAAGGCGTAGATATGGTTTCCGCCCCGGCGCATCGCGACGTACATGTACACCCGGTCGCCGGCGGCGTAGTCGATGATGCCGTCGCCGTTCAGGTCTTTGATCCAGAAGTTCGGCGTGTTGTCCATGCCGAAGATGTGCTCGCCGTCGGCGGCCTGAGACAGATTGTATTGCCGATCGTACATCTCTTGTGGAACGAACGCCCACTCCTCGATGCCGGTACTGTTGTTGATCATTCGCAACGTACCGTCGTTAGCGCCGACGAATAGTTTAGTGATCGGGCTGGCACTGGTGCCGCCGAAGGTTATCGGCACCGCGCGGCTGTGCAGCGGATCGGCAAACGCCCAGCGCGTGGTCGTCGAGCTGCCATAGACGTAGCCGCGCATCCAATTGATGACGTTATTGACGTCAGTGCTCGTGGCGGTGCTCGGCAAGCCGAGCTTCGTTGGGTCGCCGGTAACGGCGGTGTAGAAGGCGTTCGAGCCGTTGATCTCGACTTTTACGCCGGCCGACGGTGACGACAGCCCGCTGTAGGCGCCGTAGTACGTGTAGATGTTGCGCGACGCCGGGGCGGGAATGTTGACGCCGGCACCGCCCTGGTCGACATTCGAGCCGTCAGCGGCCGCGCTCCAATAGCTGCGCGCCGTGTCGACGATGTTGTTGTTGACGTCGGTAATGAGCGCGCCGTTCATGTCGAGCGTCTGGCTCAGATCGCTGCAGCGCCCCGCAGTGATGTCCGCGTTGGTGCACAGCTTGTACTTCTTGACGTTGCCCTGCCACGCGCAGGACTCCACCGGAAAGAAGACCGAAAGGTAGACGTCGTCGTTGTTGTACTGTTTGTTGAACGCGTTGATGGCAAGACTCGGCGCGGTGATCGACGAGGTCTGCTCCAGCAGCGTCACGACGATTTTTTGCAGTGAGCTGTTGAGCTGATCGGCGTCATCGGCGGTGTAATACGTGCCGCCGGCGTTTTGCGCCGCCGCCTGCAGCAGCGCCAGCCCCGAGGCCGATATGCCGCCGCCAAAGCCGATCGTATAGGTGACCGCCCGCTGCATTTCCGGCAGGCTGCCGACGATATCGTTCTTGTACATGTATTTGGTGAGCGCCGTGAGGCAGCTCGCCCCGCTGGCGTCGCAGGTCGAATCGCCGGTCTTCGTCTTGATCTTGCTGTTTGCGTTGGTATCCGATGTCGGATCGCCGTCGGTGACGAGCACGATGTAGGCGTTTTGGCACGAGAACTTGAGCGGCGTGATGTAGTTCGCGCCGCTTTCGGCCGACGTATCGCGTCCCGGTGTCGCGCTGGAATCATGCTTGCCGTAGTACACCGCGCTGCCGCTCAAGTAGTTATAGGCTTCCCACATGGTCTCGGCGAGCGGCGTATTGGTACTGGCGACGATGCTATTGACGACGCTGACCATCGAGGCGCGCCGCGCGTCGGTCATGTCGTCGATCTTGAAGATGAGCCGCCCGCCGTGCTTGTCGGTGGACGAGCTCGTTGAGTCGCTGCTGCTGTTGCTGTTGAATATCATCAGTCCGAAGCGAATGCTCTTGTTGGAGTTGATCAGCTCGTTTACCGCATCCTTCGCGACTTCGATGCGCGTGCGATCCGTTTGCAACTTAGTGTTGGACGCATAATTCATGTAGTTCGCGTTGTACAGCGTCGGAAACGCGTTCGAGGAGTAGTTGCTCCAGTTGAACGCGTTCTTGGCTACGTTCGTGTATGCAGTGGATTTTGAGTTCTGCGGAAATTGGTTGTCGCCGACGGTCGAGCCATTGGCAGTTTTGTCCGCTTCGCAATCGACGTAGGTGATATCTGAGTCGGCGAGGCTGTTTAAAGTGCGCCAGTTCTTGTTGTTGAGCCAGGAGGCGATCTTCGAGGAGCTATAGCGGCCGGCGTCGCTCAAGGCCGAGGTCGAGTCGAAGCACTTGTTCTTGCTCGCGGCGAACCAACTGCTCGACGAATAACTTGGCGGGCTGCCGGTGAACGAGAAGTAGATTCGCCCGGCGATGTTGCCGCAATTCGACGGCTTGTTGGCGTTGGCTCCGCTCATGCTGAGCTTGGTATCGAGATCGTCGGTGCAGTAATCGATCGACGAGTCGTACCCCGGGCGCGTGTTGGGAACCGTGTCGTTCATGCTGCCCGAGTTGTCGAGAATGATCAGCACGTTCGGCTGATCGGTCGGCCCGACGTATTGCGACTTGGTGTAGACGTCGGTATCGAACGCGTAGGCGGCCAGATTGACGGTGGCTCCGAGTAGTAGCGTCAGCGAACTAATGATTCGTATGTGATTCGTGGTCATGGTTTTGTCACCCGAAAATTCATGGGGAATAGGGGTTGGACGGCGCACCCGTGGTGATTCCCTGGCTGAGTGTGGTGTAGGCGTTGCCGGGCGTGCTGGCGACGACCTGCTGGGAGTAATAGGCGCGCGCGGCCGTACCGTAGCCTGTGCCTTTGGTTGACCGCACGGGCGGACCGATCTGGAGTAGTTGCGGCGTTTTCGCTTTCGACGACGCGTTCATGCTCGTGTAGCTGTACAGCGTGTTATTCACGAACATGCCCGGGTCGGCCGGCGTGCCGCTTTTGATCTGGTCGAGCGCCTTGTCGAGACCCGAATTCGCCGCCTGAAAAGCGCGCATCGCCTCCTGGGTACTGCCCGACATGATTTGCTCGACCGCCGATGTACGCATCGTGGTGACGCCGAGGATCGTGAGCACCAGCAGGATCACCAGGCTGAATACGAGCACCATCCCGCGCTGGTGTCGGGGCGCGCGCCGGGAAGGTCGTCGTGAGTAAATGTCGCGTGTCATTGCAGTGTCCTGTTCTTGAGCGAGACCGTCGTGATGAACATGCGCCGCGAGTTCCGGTCGTTGAACGGGCCGAGCGTGGTGCCGTTGACGTTATAGGTATTAGTGTCGATGTCGGTGGTCTTGCTGTTTGGCGTGCGCGCCAAGATGCCGATCTTGACGCTGACAACCTTGGGCCAATCGGCGGCGGCCATGGCGTCGGCCTTGTGGTAGGCGCTCGGCGGCCCGTTCGGCGGCGTATCCGTGACGCCGTAGAGAACCTGTAGGCTTTCGATGCCCTCGACCAGCTCGACGGCGTTCACGGCGTTGTCGTCGCGATAGAGCGACGGCACGTTGTTCGCGTTGAGACCGATGTAGTAGCGGCGTGTACTGAACTTGTAAACGCGTGCGGCGGTGTCGTAGAGCTTGCTGAGTTGCGCCGTCGAATTGCCGGGAGAAGCAGTACCGCCCGTGCCGTGCGGCAGTTTCGACGACGCCGGCGTGTCGCTGATTTGAAATGTATCGGCGCGGATGCAATCGCTGAGGACGACCACGTCGCCCTTCTGGAACGAGGCCGTGCTGTCGACGGCAACATTAGCCGAGGTGTCGCTCATGGGGCTGTCTGTCACCTTCGCCACCGCGGACGTATCTACCGCCCGTATCGCCAACAAGTCGGGCTTCGCCAGAGTGTCTTTCCAGACGTTGGCTGGTAGTCCGGTGTCGTTGGACGGGTACCACTTCGGCGAGGTTATGCTGACGTTGTCGATCCCTTCGAGGGGAACGGCAAAGTTCGTCGAACCGAGGAAGAACCCCGTGGTCGTATTCAGGTCGTTGCTGAAGTTGGTGTCGAGATCGCGCAGACAGCCGGTGAATCCCGCCATGCGCAAGTCGCGAACGAGGTAGTACATCGCGAAGCGGCCGTTGTCCTGCGTGCGCGCCAGGCGCTCCTGAGTGGTGTAGGACTTGCCGGCATTGACGAACACGGTCGATACTCCGGCAAGGATCAACAGTCCGATGGTGAGCGCCACCATCAACTCGATCAGGCCGAGACCTCGCTGGAACGAGAACCGAATGCGCGCGTGCTTCATTGATAGATGTCCGCTTCCCAGATTTGAGACTTGGGCGTTGGTGTCACCGAGCTCCCTTCCGCGTTGCGCTCCTGCTCCAGCCAGTAGATCGTGATCGTGGCTTTGTTACCGTTGCGCGCGATGGTGGCGCGTTTCGGCTGGCTGCTTAGGCTCGCGGCGTCCGCCGCGCCGGGCATGGATCGGTCCTGCACGGCGTACCATTGACCCAAGTCGTATTTCGCGAGCGCGCTGTCGTCGCAGGTGGAGGTCTCGCAGGCGCACGTGGTGGCGCTGCAAGTCTGGTAGGCTGAGACGGCGGCACTGGCGGCGGTATAGTCGGTAACGTCGTACCTGCCGGCGATGAACGCTCCCACGTTGACGCGCATTTTTTCGATCATGTCGTAGGCCGAGTAGGTAGCCTGCGTGCGCGAGTAGGAGCTCGTGTTGAAACGCAGGCCCGTGGCCTGCAACATCGCGAGCCCCAGAAGGCCGACGCCCAGCACGAACAGCGCCACCATCGTCTCGATCAACGAGAAGCCGGCGACGGTTGCCCGTTGACGTTGCGTCCCATTGGCGCTCACGGGCAATTCACCCCGCCAGCCGCCAGGATCGCGCGCCCCGTTCCGCCGGTGAGACAGACGGAGTTCGTTTTGGTGATTTGAGTGCTCGCGATCCGGATTTGCATGTTGCTCGTGGTACCCGCCAGCGTACCGACGCGCGTGTAAGTGAGCGCGACCAGGGTACCGGGCGTCGTTGTAACGCCGACCGTGGAGGGCAGGCCGTCATGAATCTTCAGTAGTACGTCGTTACCGCCGGCGGTATACGCGCCGTCGCCGTTGTCGTCCCAGAACGCGATCCAGCCCGCGTTCCAGGTCGTGGGCGAGGCCGAGCACGTCGAACCGTCGGTTGAAACGCAGACGACGGCCTGACCCGTGCCGTTCGCGCCCTTCTGCCGCTTGATGGCTTCCATGCGGGCGAGATTGATATCGCTCATCAAGTCGTTCGTCGCGGTAGCTACGCGGTTGGTCTCGACGAAACTCCGGTAGGAGGGAACCGCGATAAAGCTGAGTATGGACACGACCGACAGCGTCACCAGCAGCTCGACCAGTGTAAAGCCCGTGGAAGTGATCTTTCGTTCACTTAACCGCATAGTCAACCTCGCAATCGCGCTTTGACGGAACCTCGATGAACGAAATGGATGCAAGCGTCGTTCCACAGGATCGATGCGCCAAAAAATTGACGCGGCAATCGCTCGAGGCGATGACAAGAGATTCTAGCTCGCGTATGAACGCAGTGAAGTTGTCGATGTAAATATTTTGCGCGCGTCGTTTCTCCGGCGCACCGACACGACCACAAGTGCGCAATCGCGGCAATCAGTGACGAACTTTTGCGCGACGGGTTTCCGGCGCTGCGCGCGCTACGAAGATGTGTCGAGCGGATCGTGGGGCGAGTGAGTGATACGAAAATATTGAAACTTCGAAACGTGCGTTGCGCGCCGGGACAGTATCACCGCTTCGGTCTTCCGACGGCGGTACAGCCGCGTCGTCTATCCGGCGGCGGCGCACTCCCCGTGCTTGCGGTTGGATTCCTTCAAGAAGTGTTTGTGCACGCGGACGAAGTTCGGCGTGACTTCGATCAGTTCGT
>JBGPCS010000146.1:0-6756 GCA_041481875.1 Sulfurifustaceae bacterium | reverse complement strand
CGCTTTCACGAACATCACGGCGCCGTGAGTCACCGGCTTGCCTTCGCGCGCGACCTTAATTGCGACGTTATTGGCGTAATACTTACGCACCTGCTTGATCGCGAGGAAATTGATGGTCATATAGTAAGTGAAGTCTTTCTGATAGTTCTCCGAAAACGCGACGCGCGACTTTGCGATGTTTTCCGGAATGTCGGACTTCGCCGTGCCCGCGGCGCCCGGCTGGCTGTTCCAGAACGCGGCGAGATTGTCGATGTCCTTGTCGTCGAGCTGGGCGGCGATCGCGCTCATCAGCGGATCTTTACGACTTCCATCCTTGAACGCCTTGAGCTGCTTCGCGATGTAGCCTTCCTTCTGCCCGCCCAAGTTGGGAATGGCGGCGCCGACGCTGGCGCCGTCCTTTCCGTGGCACGACATGCAAACGGACGCCTTGGCCTTGCCGGCTTCGATATCGGCGGCGCTGATCGGGGCGACGATACCCACTAAGACCAACGCGCCTATCACTGGTAGTGCGATCTTCATATTGTTCCTCCTTGCTAATTGGGCCCGTTGCCGGGACATCGGCCGCAAATGTTTCGACGCGGCGCTATTGCGGTTCTGTACAAGTGTTGTACCACTACGCGTTGGTTCGGAATGAGCGCAATCACTAAGGTCGCGCGCGGTCGTGGCTGCCGCAAGCTAGCGGATGGTCGATGCCTTGTCAATTGATGAGCGCCGTCCATTGCGTCACGCGCTGTTCGCAGCGCGAATCCGGTCGCTGATGTGCCTTACCGAATGCTCTCGACATAATCGAGGGGAAGTTTCAGGCGACGTCCCAAGTCACGCAGCTTCGCGATGTACTGCGCGTTCGCTGTTTCGTCGGGTGGTACTGTCTCCAGGTTGAAACAAAGTGCGGGGACGTTGCGTCCGTCGCCGAGCTGCGCCATTACCGCCTCCGGGCGATACGCGCGCACGCTCGCGTCGGAGTAAAGCGCTTCGATTTCCGCGTGCGAGAGGCCCATCACGAAACCGTAGACACGCGCGCCGGTGCTCGGCACGAGCGTCGCGCGCTGCCCGATGCGGAGCGCAAAGTCGCGCACGCACGCCGCGCGCGGATCGACGGGGTGGAGCCCCTTGGCGCGCAAAGAGCTCGCGTCCATGAACAGGCCGTAGAAAAATACGTCGACGCGGCGGGTCGTCATGCTTACTCAGTCATCGAGCGAGTCGGGTGTGGCGCCCGCGCGCGTAAGGGTTCAGGCGAGCGCGTGCGCGGAAGTCTACCGCGTCACGGGCGGAGGGGTCACGAAGGGCGAGAAATCGGCCGGTCGATGCGAAAGTCCACGCGCCCCGCCCTCCAATCAGCGCGGCTACTCGCCCGGCCTATCGGCTCCGTCGGCGATCGGCGCATCGATTCCGTCGTTTCGTCGCATTCCCCCGGACGGCGCTTTCATGCGGCGCTAGGCTCCTGCATATCTCAACGATCGAGGATCCCACCATGCGTTACTCCATGTTGTCTGTTCGTTTCGCCGCGCTCGCAGTCGCGGTGACAATCGGATTTACGAAATACTCCGAAGCTCAAACGCCCGATCTCGTCGCGCAAGGGCGACAAGCGCTTGCCGCCGAGAAATTCGACGAGGCCCTGACTACCTTAGAACAGGCCGTCGCTGCCGATGCGAAAAATCCCGCCGCCTTGGCTTGGTTCGGTAATGCCCAAGTGCGAATGACCGCGACGGTTCCGCTCTTCGACAGACCGAATTGGGTGAAGCAGGGCATGGACACGCTCGACCAGGCGGTCGAGCGCTTCCCGAACGATTGGGTGGTGTATCTGGTGCGTGGCAGCACCGCCGCGCGATTGCCATCCATGTTCGCCAAGGGTCCGCAGGCGGTCAAAGATTTGAATCGGGTGATCGCGATGCACGAAAAAAATCCTTCCTCCGTGTCGGATGGCGCGATGGTGACGGCGTATCTCAACCTCGGCTTCGCGCACAAACAGAACGGTGATATGTCCGACGCGCGCGCGGCGTGGGAGAAGGGCAAGAAACTCTACCCGCAAGCGCCGGAAGCGGCTGCGATGGACAAAGAGATCGCGAGCACCTGGCAATGAAAACGCAAAACCCGTCTAGGCGCGGATTCCTACAAATGCTCGGCGCGGCGAGCGCGCTCGGGCTTGTCGAGTCGTCGATGCTTGGCCGCGTCTTCGCCGCGGACGACAGCCCCGGCTATCTCGCGCATCGAACGGCGGGCGCGGAAGGGGCGTGGGCGCTCGATCGCATCGAAGGTACCGTACCGCGCGAGCTGAGCGGCATTTTGTATCGTGTCGCGCCGGGCCAGAAAGAAACGTTCGGCGTCAAGCTGCACCATCTCTTCGACGGCGACGCCTTCGTGTCGCGCTACGAATTTCGCGAAGGCAAAGTCGACCTGCGCGCGCGTTTCGTCGACACGCCGCAACGGCGCGAAGAGATGAACGCCGGTGCGATGCTCTACAGCGAGTACGGCACGCGCAAGCCGCTATCCGAGAAGGGTCCGAATCACTTCCGTCCGAAGTTTCCGCCGAGCGTCAACATCATCCGCTGGGATGGACGCATGCTCGGCTTGTCGGAGGGCGGACACCCGACGGCAATCGATCCGATCGATCTTTCCTATCAGAGCGATTGGGATTTCCACGGCACATTGGCGCCGGACGTGTCCTTTACCGCGCATCCTCGATTCGATCCGGAGACGGGCGAGGGCTACGCGTACGGAACGCATCGGGGGGACAAGTTAGTCCTGATGGTCTATCGCATGGCGCGCGATGGGCGACTGAAACCGTTGTATGCGCTGCCGCAGAAAGACTACTGCATGATTCACGACATGCTGCTGACGCGCGAGCACCTTATTCTCGTCATCCCGCCGCTGCGCATGGATATCGCGCAATTGGTGTTGGGCCGCGCGTCGGTCGCCGATGCGCTTACCTATGCGGAGCGCGAGCCGACGCGGCTCATGATATTGCGCAAAGACGGTGCCGGAGCGCCGGTGATCATCGAAGCTCCGTCCGGGTTCGTGTTCCATCATGGAAACGCGTTCGAGCAGAACGGCCGGATCGTGATGGATACGATTCTCTATCCCGACGCCGCAACGCTAAAAGTTTTGCACGCGTTCGATCGAGAGCAGCGGCCGCCGGCGCCGCCCAACGTGCTCACCCGCCTGACGCTCGATCCCGTTGCCCGCGCCATCGTCGGCCGCACTGAATTTACGACGCGGGAGGAGTTGCCGCGGTTCGATACGCGGCGCATCGGCGGCGACGCGCGCTACTTATATACCGTCAGCCGCTCGGTCAACGTTCCGTTCGTGGGGACGGGCATCATGCGCCACGACTTGCACGGCGGTGCGGCGATCCGCATCGAAGCGGCGGCGTCGCGCGTGTACGGCGAGCCGGTGTTCGTGCCGCATCCGGGGCAGACCGCCGAGGACCGCGGCTGGATACTCGCGCAAGGCTACGACGCCGGCCGCGACGAGACATTTCTCGAAGTGCGCGACGCCGGCACGATGGATTTCGAAGCGCGCGTTTGGACCGGGCAGCATTTTCCGCTGGGATTCCACGGCAACTTTTACGCGGCAACGTGATGAGATGAGATCGATGATCGTGACAGAAAAGATACGCGCGCGGATCGCCTCATCGGCGGTGCTCTCGGGTGTTCTTCTTATGATGCTGTCGGGCGCTTCCCCGAAAGCGGAGACGCCGTCACTCCCTGCTGAAAAATACTTGCCGATGACATTGGCGCTCGAAGCGGCGAGCGCCGCCGTCGAGGCGTGTCAAAAGCGCGGACATCGCGTCAGCGCGACGGTGGTGGATCGCGCGGGTGTCGTGCGCGTGTTACTACGCGGCGACGGCGCCGGCTCGCATACGGCGGATGGGACAATGCGCAAGGCGTACACCGCCGCGAGTTTTCGCATGCCGACGTCGTTTCTGGCGGAATACATCAAGAATACGCCGGGCGCGGACGCGCTT
The DNA here is from genome assembly GCA_041481875.1 of Sulfurifustaceae bacterium. Classification (GTDB taxonomy): domain Bacteria; phylum Pseudomonadota; class Gammaproteobacteria; order Acidiferrobacterales; family Sulfurifustaceae; genus JACQFZ01. The sequence goes on along the minus strand of JBGPCS010000146.1, from coordinate 2,792 downwards.
CGTCACGGCGATCGTCTACTGATATTCGGCGGCGGAGTTCCCATCACCGTCGGTTCCGACGTGATCGGCGCGATCGCCGTCGGCGGCGCGCCCGGCGGTGATCTCGACGATGCATGCGCGCACGCGGGCGTGGAGAAGATCAAAGATCGATTGAAGTAGCGCGATGGCCGCGAGTATCGACCCGTCGCGTTGTCCACGCAGAGTTTTAGAATGTGTAGGGTGCGCTGTGCGCACCAAATAGAATTAGGGTAATAAATCAGAGCTTGATTCCCGCTTTTGCAGGAATGACAAACTTAATCAGAGGTTCCCCGGATGTCCCGGTTTCGTCATTCCCGCGAAAGCGCTCGAAAGCGGGAATCCAGTCCAAAATAAAATGGCGGGCCGAGCAAACGCTCGACCCGCCATCACAGTTACAGCCTATAACGATTCAGGTACGTACGCCGGCACGTTACTCGCCGCTAATCCGAATCCGGCTCGCGCCGAAACGGTTTGCCGCCGGGACCATTCTCGTACGTGAGGTTCGTCACAGCCGGGCGCTGGCGCACGCCGCGTTTATCCCAGTTGCACACGCCGTCCGGGAACGCCGCTTCGAGTCGAGCCCATTGCGCGCCGGTGAACGCGTTCGGCGGATAGTCGTTCATGTCGAGATGCTTCAGGTGGCACTTCAGAATGTTTTCCGCCAACGGGCCACCCGACACCTGGCGCGGCGAGGAAAATGCCTTGAGGCTGACGTCGGCATCGCAGACTGCAAAATCGGTGATCTTGTTGGCGAACGCCGTATCGCTCAACAAGTAGCAGTAGTCGAACGCTTCCGCCGGTTTGTTGTCGAGCACCTTCTGCTCGATCGGGTGGTTGCTGGTGTCCGCTTCCATTGCCGTCAGCCACTTGTCCATCACCTGGAACTGCTCGCGGAAAAGCTTGACGCCCGCGGCGGTCGTCGGCAGCAGGCCCGTTCCGAAACGCCACATCGCATGATTGTCGTGGCGGCCGTTCGATTCGTCGAGCCGTGCGCGCAGCGCGAAGCTGCGCCAAGTATGATGAATGCCGAAGTTGTCGTTACCACGAAGATCGATGATCGGCACTTTGGCCCAAGAGCCGCCGTCGCCGACGGTGCCCGAGCGATATGCCGTGCGCAGTGCGAAGTCATCGGCAACCGCGCGCGGCGCCTGGAACTTGCCGTCGAAGCCGGCGCTTCCTATCTTCTCGTTCAGCACCACGAACTCTTCCGCGCTGATGCTTCCGGCGAGCAACGCTTTCAGCCCGTATTGAACGCCGGTGTTATCTGTCGTGCTGTTCGCACGGGTCGGGAAGGCCGGATCACCGGCGTTGCCCCAGATCGAGATTGCGTGATCGAACGGACTGCAGCGAATTCCGCCGTCGTTGACGCCCGCCTCGTAGACCAAACTGCGCGGCAGCAGGCAGTTGTTCGGAAATTCGAGGCGCGGTGTCGTCGCGAAAACCGGCGGCGGGGTACCGGGGGGCGTACCAGCCGCGACGGAAGGCAAGCCGGCGATAAATCCCGGTTGGCCGGTGTTGCCGAACGCAGCGACCCAGGATCGGCATCCCTCCGTGATCGTGACAGCGCCAGTGATGGGGTTGGTTTGGATGCTTGCAGGGCGATGTCCGGCGATCGCGGCGCGCTTGGCCGCGAGCTGCGTTATGTCCAAACCGGCGGTGAGCGCCTTGAAGTCGTCGGAATTGAAGTACCGGTTCAGCAGTACGCAGTCGCCGACTTCAAGTCCGGTCGTGATCGAGTCGGGGTAAGTGCAGGAGATCTGCAATCCATCGACCAATCCCGGGTACTGCGAAGAGATCACGTTCTGCTCGATCGAGCCGCCCGAGCAACCGACGGCCATGGTGTAGCGAATGCGCCCGTACTGCTCGATGATGTGCTCCTTGATCATCATCAAGGTCTCGGCCGCGACCGCCAAATTGGAATTGAGCTGGTGATCGGTGAGCGAGCTCGATGCAGTCATGAAGCCGAGCCCGAGCGCAAGTTCATTGGTCGCTAGGCCCGTTTGCCACGTCGTGTTCGGCAAGAACTGGCGCCGCGGCGAACCGCTGGCGACGCCGAACCCGTATTGCAGCTTGCCGTTCCACGCTGTTTGTTGGCTGGCCGGCTTGCTCGGATCCCACAGCACCGCGACGTCGTAAATACCGCGGTCGATAGTGGCGTGCTCTTGGCGAAGGATGAAGGGCACGGTCAGGCCCTTATCCGTTGTCGTCATCGCCACATCAAGCGGCGGCGACGCCACGTTGTAGGGTCGGAAGCAAGCATTGGGGTTCGTATCGCCCGGCGTACCGGCAGCCACTCTACTGAGGCCGGCGCAGGTCGCGGGCGCGCCGGTACGCTTGTACCAAAAGAAGAATTCAGTCGCGATGTTGCATTGTGCGTCAGTCGCGAAGGTGGTGAAGCCGCTCGGGTTCGTGTGCGGCACATTGCCGCTTCCCGCCTGCGCTGTCGGTGTGGCGCATATCCACGGTTGAATCTGATTGCCGGTGAAAACCGGGCCACCGACCGGATGGTTCGTGATCTTGAGCCGCTCGACGCGGATGACTTCGTCCCACTCCCACCACCACTTCTTATGATGAACCCGGATCCCTGCTTTGAGCACGTTCTTACCGACGTTCAGGCCGGTGACCAGCCCTTGAAGCGTGTTCGGACTGCTGGCCTTGAAAGCGCTCGTGACGTCGTGATCGTTCAAGGTCACGACGACCTTATTGAGATCGACATGTTTCGGCGCGCGCACTTCGACGAGCACATCGCCGCCGCTGACATGATCGGCTCGGTT
>JBGPCS010000145.1:0-6763 GCA_041481875.1 Sulfurifustaceae bacterium | reverse complement strand
GTAGGCGGTGGCATACGCATCGTGATCGAAAAGCGTCGCCACTCTCACTTGTTACGTCACTTCATTTTCCGGCGGCACGACTCCCCGCAGTCTTGGCGAAGTCACCCGCCTTGACGATAGCGAGTTTGTCGGGATCGATGTATTTGCGAAATGCAACATTCAGCGCGTTCAGGGTGACCGCCTCGAGCTTGGCATCCATCTCCGCGGCCTTTAGAAATGTTTCATCGCGATAAAGACGCTCCAGCCAATAGCTCGCCACGAAACCATCTTGGGCGCGGCCTTGGCGGCGGGAAGCGAGCAGCCCGGATTTCGCGTTCGACAATTCTTCTGCGGTGAAACCGTCGCGCCGCGCGCTATCGAGCTCCTCGCGAAAGATCGTCTCGAGCTTCGGGATATTCTGTGGCGCGGCGGTCGCGGACGCGCTGAACGTGCCGCGGCGATCGACATTGGATATGGAAAGCGACGTACTGGCACCGTAGCTCAATCCCTCCTTGCCGCGAATTCGCTTCGCCATGCGCGCGTTCAGTCCGGCGCCGCCGCCGAATATGTAGTTGGCTAAGGTTAGGGCGGGAAAGTCCGCGTCGTCCTCGCGGATCTCGATCAGCATCTGCGCGCGAAACACCGCGTTCTCTTTATCCGGCGTCTCGATCGTCCGATTGACCGGCGCCACTGCTCGATAGGGTTCCTCGATGCGTTTGAACGCAAGCGCGCTGGTCCAGGTGGCGAACAACTTGTCGAGCGTGGCGCGGACCACGGCTTCATCGAAGTCGCCGACGACGGCTATCTCCGCGTTCGAGAAGCCGATGAAATCACGATGTATCTGTCTCAGCTTGTCGACCGTTATCGCATTAAGATCTTCGATGCTTTCCGCGCGCGATCGGTAATGGCGCGGATCGCCGCGCTCGTACACGTTGAAATGTTTCCCGAGGGCCTCGCCGCTGAGTGCCGCAGGCTCGCTCCGATCGGATTCGAGACCGGTGATCCACTGCTTGCGCAGTTGATCCAGCTCCGTTTGCGGGAAGGCCGGCTCGCGCATGACGTGCGCGGCCAGCTCCAATGCCTTGACGAGATTGGGCTTGGTCGTTTGCATCCACGCATTACCTAGGCCGATACTGGCGGACACTTTGAGTTTGTCGAATTCATCGGCCAGTTGCGACCGCGTATAACGCGTCGTGCCGCGCGTCAGCATTTCCGCTGCGGCGTTCTCCAGCATCGACTTACCGAATCGCGATTGCTCGTCGCCATAGTGTGACCGCAAACTCACGTTAACCGTCTCGCCGCGCGTCTTCTTGGACAGCAGTGCGACCTTCATGCCGTTCGCCAAGGTATAGCGCTTCGTGCGCGCCTCGATGTTCGCCGGTGACGGTTCGAACGCTTCGCCGACTACCGTGTTTTGCACGGGCGCGAAATCTTTGAGCACTTCGGCGACCGGCGGCGCGGTGGGTATCAGTGCGCGCTCCGGTTCGCTGGTCGGGAAAAAGCGCCCAACCGTGCGATTGTCGCGGCGGAAGTAGATCTGGGCCACGCGCGCGACGTCGGCCGGCGTTACGGTTTTGCCGCGATCGTGCTGATAGAACCATAAGCGCCAGTCGCCGGCGGCGATGAACTCGCTGAGCATGATCCCCAAGGATTCAGGCGCGCTCATCGTTTGATCGAAACTCTTTTCGCGAAGTACCCGCACGCGAGCGATTTCGTCGTCCGTCGGCGGCGTGCGATAGAAGCTTTCCACCGCATCGATCAACAATCGCTGCACGTCTTCGAGCGATTCGCCTTCAGTCACGGTTGCCATGAGAGTCATCAAGCCCGGGTCGACGCTGTCATCCGTCCCGGCGGACACGGAGACAGCCTTGTTGGTTTCGACCAAGAGCTTATACAGCCGGCCGTTCGGCGCGCTGCCGAGGATGGTGGCGGCATGCGAGAGGGCGATCGCGTCCGCGTGCAAGACACTCGGGATCTTGTAACTCAACATGACGATCTGGATGTTTCCGGCGCGACGCACGGAGAACGTGCGCTCGCCGTCTTGTGTCGGCTCCACCGTCCACAGCGGCGGGAGGACGCGCGCCGGCTTCGGAATCTTGCCGAAGGAGTTCACGATCAAGCGGAGCACCGCGGGCGAATCGAATTGTCCGGCAACCAAAAGGACGGCGTTGTCCGGCTGATAGTAGCGCCGATAGAAAGCTTGCAGATTGTCGATCGCGACGTTCTCGATGTCCGAGCGGTTGCCGATCGGCGAGTGTTGGTAGTTGTGCCAATCGAACGCCACGCTCCGCATACGCTTGTACAGCACGCCGCTCGGGCTGTTCTCGCCGCGCTCGTATTCGTTGCGTACGACGGTCATCTCGGACGCGAGGTCTTTCGCGGAGATGTTGGAGCCGACCATCCGGTCGGCTTCGAGCTCGATCGCCCATTTGAGATTGTCCGGCGACGCCGGCACCGTTTCGAAGTAGTTCGTGCGGTCGAGACTGGTCGTACCGTTCCAACGAGCACCGCGTTGATTGAATTGCTTCGAGATGTCGGGATTCTTGCGCGTGCCCTTGAACATCAGGTGTTCGAGCAAGTGCGCCATCCCGGTTTCGCCGTAGCCTTCGTACCGCGAGCCGACCAAGTAGGTCACGTTGACGGTTACCGTCGGTTTGGATTGATCGGGGAATAACAAGACGCGCAGACCGTTGGCCAAACGGTACTCGGTTATGCCTTCAATCGAAGTAACTTTAACCGGCGCGGTAAGGTGTGTGGACTTGTTGTCGGGCTTCGCGGGTTGCGCCGCTTGCTGCGCCAGCACCGGTGTTGCTACCGTCAGCAACAGGCTCAACAGGCCAGCGGAGACGATGCGCTTTCGTGCGTCTGAAAGTTTGGAATGTGCCATGAAGGACATACTCCTTAAATATTAGGTAAATTCTACGTTAAGTGGCCGACCGTTCGGCGTCCGGAACCACCGACCTACTCGCGCCGAGTGTCGTGGCGCACAGGGTCAGTCGCAGCCGCGTTCATGCTCCGGGGGGTAGCCAAACGAACGCCCGAGCGATCGATGAAAGTCGCTGTCATGGACGTTGCTCAACAGCGAATCGTGCGAAGCGTTTTCTCCGAGCTGGCGCGTTCCAAATCCCGAGGTCGGTCGCGCGCCCGGTGTTGGACAACCGGGGAGGGAATATGTTTGATCGGCGAGCGGCAAGAAGGTCGAAGGCGCGGCGGTAACGAAGGACGTACTATTTCCCGGGTTCGGCCGTACCGAGCTTGCCGTGAAGTGGTTCGCTGTCGGGAACGAACTCAAGAGAGATCGAGTTGATACAGTAGCGCTGGCCGGTCGGGGGCGGCCCGTCGGGAAACACGTGGCCCTGGTGACCGCCGCATCGCGCGCACACGATCTCGGTTCGTTCCATGCCGCAGCTCGTATCTGTTAGGTACTTGAGATGGCTCCGGTCAAAGGGGGCGGTGAAGCTCGGCCAGCCGGTCCCGGACTCGAACTTCTCCCCGGCCTTAAAGAGCGGCAAGCCGCAGAGGCGACAACGGTAGGTGCCGGACTCCTTATTGTCGAGGAGTGTTCCGCAAAACGGCGCCTCGGTGCCGTGTTCCAAGAGAACTTCGCGCTCTTCGGGCGTCAGCGCCGCCACGAGTTGCAGGCGCTGGCTGGCATCCGGCGGAGTGAGGTCGAATCCAGTCGGAGAACGATTCAACGTGGGATCGGGTAGGGTCATCGTTGAGACTATAGGTCGTTTCGTTAGCGAGTTAATATCTCAAGATTCTCTAAAAAACCATTGTTGCGGCTTAGAAATATACCTGGACCTGGCTCATACAAGAAGGATCGTGCGAGGGGAAAGAGGGCAGGTGTGCCGAAACGGCCGCATCCGGCGGCGGGCTATCCCCGTATCTCCAGGTCAGAACCGATCCGATTAGCCGGGAGAAACTCGTAAATGCGCCCGACCGCACCAGCCCTTGGCATCGACTTCCACACGTTGGATATCTACGGCCGACCCGTCGCGCTCGCGGACTATCGCGGCAAACGCGTCATGCTTTCGTTTTTCCGGAATGCAGGTTGTCCCTTCTGCAATCTGCGTATCTACGAGTTGACGCATCGGTACCGGGCCTGGCAGGCGCAAAGCTTGGAAGTCATCGCGGTCTTTAGCTCGCCCACCGACGACGTGCTCAGATACGTGGCGAAACATCCGCGCCCGTTTCGGATGGTCAGCGACCCAGGGCTCAGCATCTACCATCGCTATGGCGTCGAACAGTCGGCGGCGGCGGTGCTCAAAGCGCTACTGTTCAAGCTGCCGCGCGTGATCAGAGGCGCCCTCTTGGGCGGATTCCCGTTGAGAAACGCACACCCGACGCTCGTGCCGGCCGACTTTCTCGTGGATGAGTACGGCCTGATTCGCGACATCTGGTACGGGCGCGACACCAGCGACCACATTCCGCTGAAGCGCGTTGACGCGTTCATTCGTGCGCGCCGTAAACGCCCTGTCGTGCCCAACGAACGACAGACGGTCTTCGCAGCTCCTTCGCGCCCAACATCGGCGGTCGCGCAGAGATAGCAGGCGGCGTTTGCAAGCCGTCGCTGCGGAAAATTTAGTGGCGGGAGCCGTCACCGCCGAAGAGCCAACTCGCGGCCGGGCGGGTGCCAGCGACTCGCGTAACACTCTTTATTGTCGCAACTGCGTTCGACAGCATGGCTCGGACTCCCGGCCTGTGGGAGCGCAAGTACGAGAACCAAACCTTTCCGTAGTATTAGCAAAGCAGGCACTACGACTTTGCCGACGCCGCGCTCGTTACCTCCAGTACCCTGTAGTACGCTTGCCGTCGCGTGCTACTGGCAATGCGGGAACGACCGATATGGAAAAATCGAAAGTGGTTGCATCGAAATCCTCAGCCCCCGTCTCGATCTACCCCATTCTCGCCGCCGACTTCGTCGGTACTCTTGGGTTCAGCATCGTACTGCCGTTCCTGATCTATCTCATCACGCGGCTCGGCGGAAACGCGCTTGTCTATGGCGTGATGGAATCGACGTATTCTTTCTTTCAACTTCTGGGTGCGCCGTTGCTGGGGCGTTTGTCGGATCGGTACGGGCGACGGCGGATTCTGCTGGTGAGCCAGATCGGGACGCTCGTCGCGTGGGGGATTTTTCTCGCCGCGCTCTGGCTGCCGGCGCAGCCGCTGATCGAAGTGAATTCGGCGGCGCTCGGGATGTTCATGCTCACGGTGCCGCTCGTCGTGCTGTTCTTCTCGCGTGCACTCGATGGACTTTCGGGCGGCAACGTGTCGGTCGCGAACGCGTATCTCGCGGATATCAGCGACGACACCAACCGCAGCGCGAACTTCGGCAAGATGGGGATGTGGTCGAATCTCGGTTTCATTTTGGGGCCGGCGATTGCCGGTGTCCTCGGCGCGTTGGGAGCAGGGGAGACGCTGCCGGTGCTCGCGGCATTCGTTATCTCGGCACTCGCCTGTTTGATCATCGCTTTCTGGCTGCCGGAGACCAATCCGTGTGTCATGCAGATCTATCCGGAGAGTGTCGGCGTGCGCAAGGTGCTGGGACCGGATCGCAAGGAATGTATTGAGTTACGCGCGGCGCCGAAACTCGCGATCGGCGCGATCCTGCGGTTGCCGTCGGTGGGGCTGTTGCTCGCGTTGTATTTTCTGGTGTACCTCGCGTTCAACTTCTTCTACGTCGGTTTTCCCGTGTATGTGGCGACGGGCATCAAGTGGTCGCTCACCGAAACCGGCATATTCTTTTCCGTATTGGCGGCGTTGATGGCCCTGGTACAAGGTCCGGTTCTCGCATGGGCGTCTCGTATTTGGTCGGACCGCGCGCGCGTCCTCGGTGGGAGTTTCATTCTTGCGGGGAGTTTTCCGCTCTTCAACTCGGAGCACGCGATAACGCTCTACGTCGGCAACGCGCTGCTCGCGCTCGGCAACGGCATCATGTGGCCGTCGTTGCTTTCGGTTCTGGCGAAAAGCGCGGATCGAAGCGTCCAGGGAACCGTGCAGGGATTCGCCGGCAGCGTCGGCGCCGTCGCCAGCATTATCGGTTTGCTGATCGGGGGCTTCCTGTACAGTTTCCTCGGTGCCCAATTGTTCGTGATCTCGGGCGTGCTGACGTTGCTCACATTCGTGCTTGCGTTCGCGATCCCCATCAACGCACGTTCGACCATTTGATCAGGGGCGGCGACGGCGCGTTCTCGCCAATTGGCGTCACGGCGCAGCAGGCCGCTAGCGGTCTTGCGTCCAATGAAATTTATGCATCAAGCGATGCAAGACCGGCGCGAAGACGAGTCCCACGGTGACGAGGAACACCAATCCCGCATATAGCGCAAACAATCCTGCAAACACTTTGCCCGCGTCGGTCCGCGGCGCGTCCACGGGCCCCATGCCACCCAGCAACATCGCGGTATTCAAGAAGGCATCGCGCCAGGGCAGACGCTCGAAGTATTCGTAGCCTGCCATGCCAAGTAGTAGCGAGGCCAACACCAGGCCGGCGGCGGCGATGAAATGAAGCAGCATCCGCCGAATGAAGCGTGCTCGCGGCAGCGGTCGTCGCGCTTTGGGTTCGTACATGGCGCTACATCAACGAGGTTTCGAAGAGCCTACCCGCGTTTCCCCAGCCTGCGGTTCTATCGTCCTCAGGCAGTCGCGTTCGCACGGAAGCTCGTTCATCGGTGGCTAAAAGTGCTTTCATCAGTGTTGGCATCCTCGCAGCATGAAATCTCGCCGACGTTCGTCCCTCTCGATTTCTTCCCTTCCCACCTTCAGAACCGTCGTACACCAGCGG
>JBGPCS010000144.1:0-6778 GCA_041481875.1 Sulfurifustaceae bacterium | reverse complement strand
GGGATCCGGTCGCGTGCGGTTGGCGTCCGGCGAAATATTGATGGTCGGCTACGCTGACCAGAACGGCCACCCTTACAACGCCATCGGCCGGACGCTGGTGGAGCGGGCCGGGTTCAAACTCGACGACATCGACGCGCCGACGATCCGTGCCTGGCTCGCGTCGCATCCCGGCGAGGCACAGGCGGTGATGAATACGAATGCGAGTTATGTTTTTTTTGCTCTGCGCGATCCGAATCTTCCCGGTCCGCTCGGCGCGTTAGGCGTCCCGCTGTTGGCGCGCCGCGCGATCGCCGTCGATCCGATCTATATTTCGCTTGGCTCTCCCGTATGGCTCGACACTACGCTGCCGGACCAGGACACGCCGTACCGTCAGCTCGTCTTTGCCCAGGATACCGGTGGGGCGATCAAAGGCGCGGTGCGCGCCGACCTCTTCTTCGGCTACGGGGTGGAGGCGGAAACTTATGCCGGGCGTATGCGCGCACCGGGCAGACTTTACGTGTTGCTACCGCGCTCCCAGCGCTCCCAATAAGCGTCGCCCGGCGTCTTACGCCCTCCCCGCGTCGCCCTCGGCCATCGCGATTAATTCGGCGCCGATTAATTCTCGTCGCCATCCCTTCGTAAGCGCTCCCGACCGATCACGCATGAGCGCGTGTACCGCGCGCCGTGTGGCAATCACCTCTGGACGGATGTTCTCTTTCTGGGCAACGGCGCTGACGCGTGCGAGCATGCGGCGAGCGAGATCTTGTTCCGCCGATGTCGTCGGTCGAGCGTCGGCCCAGAGCCGCTCGGCCGGCGCGGCGCGCGCAGCGCGCACAAGGTCGAGCAGCGCATCGCCATGCGTCCGCACGATTGCGGCCGAGGTCTGCGGCAGCCGGCCGAGCGCTTCGCGGTCTGAGGGCATCGCGCGCGCAATCTCGATGAGTGCGGCATCCGGGGCGATCCACCCGCGCGGCCGGTCGCGCGCTTGCGCGGTGCGTTCGCGCCAAGCCGCGAGTGCTTTGAGCAGCGGTTGCGCCGCCGCCGCGACCGCGTGTCCCGGATTGAGCCGAAGGTAAGCGGTTTCCGGGTCGTTGCGGTAAAGGGCAGGATCGGCCAGAGTCTGGCACTCCTGCGTGAGCCAATCCAAACGGCCGTGGTTACGAAGCTGTTTATCCAGCTCGTGGTACACGTCTCTCAGATAGCGCACGTCATCGCCGGCGTAGTGGAGCTGCTCGGCGCTCAGCGGACGCGCTTCCCAGTTCGTGCGAGTATGTAGCTTCGCCAGTTTCACCCCGGTTATCGATTCGACCAACGCGGCGTAGCCGATTTGCGCCGGGTGGCCGAGCAGCGCCGCCGCGATCTGCGTATCGAACAACGGTCGAGGAATGTCGCGGCGCAAGTCGTAAAGCACTTCGAGATCCTGGCGGCCGGAATGCAGAACCTTGATGATCGTGGGTTGGTAGAGCAGGTCGAGCACCGGCAGCAGGTCGACCGCCAGCGGATCGATGCAGACGACGGTGTCCTCGGTCGCCAATTGCAGCAGACCGAGTTTCGCGTAGTACGTGCTCTCGCGCGTGAATTCCGTGTCGAGCGCTATCCATCGGCTCGACGCGAAATGTTCGCACAACTCCGCGAGGGCGGTGCGCTCCTGCACCAGCGAAATCTGCATAGCCCCAGTTTAGGTCTTTCAAGGCGTGCTGCCCAACTCGCGACCTGCGCTGCGACCGTCGTGACTGCTAGAATGCGTGCGCCGCTAACCGGCGGACCCTTTGCCGCGTTACTTCTACGTCAATGAATCCGTTTCGGGTGTATGCAACACTCGAGCCCCATCGACGCTACCCTGGGAGCCGTTAGCGGTGCACCTGCATATTGCTGGTATCGGCGGAACGTTCATGGCGGGCGTCGCGCTGCTCGCACGCTCGCTCGGTCACAAGGTAGTCGGGTCCGACGTCGGCGTGTATCCGCCGATGAGCACGCAGCTCGCCGAGCAAGGGATTGCGCTGCGCGAAGGGTACGATCCGGCGCATCTGGTTCCGGCACCGGACATGGTGATCATCGGTAACGCGCTCTCGCGCGGCAACGCGCTGGTGGAGGCGGTGCTCGAGCGCGACCTCCCCTACGTATCCGGCGCGCAATGGGTGGCGGAAAACGTACTGCGCGATCGCTGGGTGCTCGCCGTTGCCGGCACGCATGGAAAAACGACGACCGCGTCGATGCTCGCTTGGATTCTCGAATACGCCGGCTTGAAGCCGGGATTTTTGATCGGCGGGGTGCCGGCCAACTTCGGCATCTCCGCGCGTCTCACCGATTCGCGCTTCTTTGTCATCGAGGCCGATGAGTACGACACCGCTTTCTTCGACAAGCGCTCGAAGTTCGTGCACTACCGCGCGCGCACCGCGGTGCTCAACAATCTCGAATACGATCACGCGGACATTTTCCCGGACCTCGACTCGATAAAAAGGCAGTTCCATCACTTCGTGCGTATCGTGCCGCCTTCCGGTCGCCTGGTCGTCAATGGCGCGGACGCCAATCTTGCGGATGTCCTCGCCGTCGGTAGTTGGACGCCGGTAGAGAAATTCGGCACGGGCGGTGAATGGACCGCGCGGCCGACATCGATCGACGCCGCGCAATTTCGCGTGCAGCTACGCGGTGAAGAAATGGGAGAGGTACGCTGGGGCCTCTACGGATCGCACAACATGGACAACGCGCTCGCCTCGATCGCGGCCGCCCATCATGTCGGGGTACCGGTTGATCGTGCGCTGGCGGCGCTGACGGCTTTTCAAAACTCCAGGCGGCGTCTGGAGATGCGCGGGCAAGTCGGTGGCATTACTGTTTACGACGACTTCGCACACCATCCGACGGCGATCGAAGTGACGCTCGGCGCGCTGCGCAGCCGCGTCGGGCGGCAGCGGATCATCGCCGTCCTCGAGCCGCGCTCGAACACGATGCGCTTGGGTGTGCACCGCGATACGCTGGCCGATTCCTTGAAGGCCGCGGATGAGGTGTTGCTGCTGCACCCGGCGGGGCTACCTTGGGACTTGGGCGCGGTTGTCGCGAAGCTCGATGGGCGGGGGAGCATGCACGACACGACCGGGGCACTGCTGCAAGCGATACGCCAAACCTTGCGCGCAGGTGACCACGTGCTCATCATGAGCAACGGCAACTTCGATAATCTGCACGCACGGCTGCTCGATTGTCTGAAGGCTGAGGTCCGTGGCTGACCCGAACTCCCGCGGAACTGCCCCTCTGCCCCTCGGTCTCAAAAAGCGCTGCCGGAGCGCGACAGCATCGGCGGGTGTGGCGGTCCTTTCACCCCGCACCTGACGTCGCCCGCGGACTTAAACTACGCTCATTAGTAAAACCGTAAAACGAGGTATAACGTCACATGAAGAACCGCCGCCTCTACGTCTGGATTTTCGCCGTTTCGTTCGCGTCGTTTACGTCGGTGATGGCGCTGGAAAAGGGTCGCGACTTCGTCGCGCTCGCACCGTCTCAGCCGGTCGAGACCGGCGACAAAATTGAGGTGCGCGAGTTCTTCTGGTACGGCTGCCCCCACTGTTATTCGCTCGAGCCGGCGCTGGCAAATTGGCTCAAGCGCAAGCCGGCCAACGTTGAATTCATCCGGACCCCGGCCACGGCGCCCAATTGGCTCCTCCACGCACAGGCGTACTATGCGTTCGCGGCGCTCGGCGCGACCGAGAAGACGCATGCGGCGTTCTTTCGCGCGATCCATAAGGAAAATCGGCAGCTCAACACCGAGCAATCGTTGGCGCAGTTCGCCGCCGAACAGGGGGTCGATTCCGCCAAATTTTCCGAGGCATTCAATTCGTTCGGCGTGCGCACCAACGTGGAGAAGGCGAAGCGCCTTAGCGCCGCGTATCAAGTGACTTCGGTGCCGATGGTCGCCGTCGATGGCAAATATTTGACCAGTGCGAGCATGGTCGGCAGCGAGGAAGGCATGATGAAAGCGCTCGATCAACTGGTGCAGCAGGCGAAGAAGGAACGCGCCGTACCGCCGCGCAAGCAGAGTGCCAAATGATTCGCGACGGGACTAACGCCGAACCCTGTCGTTGTCGTTAGGATCACCAGCCCGCATACAAGGTTCTAGACTCCGACACTGCGCATCGCTATGCGAGATATCGCCAAAGATCGCCGCCCTTCCGCGCTCGCCGCCGCCTCCCCGCTGCCGGGCAACGCGTCATATCTGGAGGGACTTTACGAGTTCTATTTGAACGATCCGACATCGATCGATCCGGCGTGGCGCGCCTATTTCGACGGCTTGCCGCGGGTGGATGGTACTGCGCCCGACACGCCGCATTCGCCGGTGCGAGCGGCGTTCCGTCGGCTCGCTCGCACCGCCGCGGTCGCCGTCGGTGCGACGCCGGAAACGAGTGCGGCGGCTGCATCGGATAAAGAACGCAAACAGATCCGCGTGCTCCAGCTCATCAATGCGCATCGCGTGCGCGGCCATCAGCGCGCACGCCTCGATCCACTGGGGCTTGACCAGCGGCCGGCCGCGCCGGATTTGGATCTGAACTTCCACGGGCTCACGCCTTACGACCTCGAAACGGTCTTCGACACGGGGTCACTTGCCGGCCCGCGGCGCGCGCCATTGAAAGAAATTCTCGAGATTCTCAAGCGTACCTACGGCGCAACGATCGGCGCCGAGTACATGCACATCACCGACACGGCGGAGAAGCGCTGGATTCAAAGCTGCCTCGAAAGCGTGCGTGGTGTGCCGACGTATCCGCCGGAAGTGAAACTTCGTCTGCTTGACAGACTAACCGCCGCCGAGGGACTCGAGCGGTATCTGCACATGAAGTACGTCGGACAGAAGCGCTTCTCGCTCGAAGGCGGCGAAACACTGATCGCGTTGCTGGACGAGTTGATTCAGCGCAGCGGCCCCTATGGCGTCAAGGAGATGGTGATCGGCATGGCGCACCGCGGACGACTGAACGTCCTGATCAACATTATGGGCAAGAAACCCTCGGATCTCTTCGCCGAATTCGACGGCGCGGCCAAAACGACGAACGACGGCACTGGTGACGTGAAATACCACTTGGGTTATTCGTCCGATATGCAAACGCCGGGCGGTCCGGTGCATCTCGCCTTGTCGTTCAATCCGTCTCACCTCGAAATCGTCGGCCCGGTCGTGCAAGGGTCGGTGCGCGCGCGCCAGCAGCGAGTGCGCGATAAAGTCGGCGCCCGTGTCATCCCGGTCGTGATCCACGGCGACGCGGCGTTCGCCGGGCAGGGTGTGGTGGCCGAGACGTTCAATATGTCACAGGCACGCGGCTATACGACGAAGGGAACCGTGCATATCATCGTGAACAACCAAATCGGCTTCACCACGAGCGCGCAGCAAGATGCACGCTCGACGATGTACGCCGCCGACGTGGCGAAGATGGTCGGCGCGCCGATCTTCCACGTGAACGGCGACGACCCCGACGCGGTCATGTTCATCACCCAGGTCGCGCTCGATTATCGCATGACGTTTCGCAAGGACGTCGTGATCGATCTCGTTTGTTATCGCCGTCACGGCCACAATGAAGCGGACGAGCCGTCGGTCACGCAACCGATGATGTATCGTGCGATTCGCGCGCTGCCGACGACGCGCGAGCTTTATGCGCGCAAGCTCATCGATGAAGGACTGATCAACGCCGATGATGCCGAGGCGCGCATCGGCGCGTATCAGAAAGCGCTTGACGCCGGCGAGTGCGTGGTCCCGAATTTTCTCCCGCGCGAGCAGGCCAGGCATTCCTACGACGATTGGAAGCCATACGTCGGCCAGCGTTGCCCGGAGGCGCTCGATACGCGTGTGTCAGTCGAGACGGTCCGAACGCTCGCCGAACGGCTCGATCATCTACCGGAGGGGTTCGAGTTGCACTCGCAGGTGCAAAAAGTATACGAAGTGCGTCGCAAAATGGCCGCGGGCGCGCTTCCGATCGACTGGGGCTTCGCCGAGACGATGGCCTACGCCACGTTGCTCAAGGAGGGATTCCCGGTTCGAATCTCCGGCCAGGACTCCGGACGCGGTACGTTCGTCCATCGTCACGCGATCGCCTACGACGCCAAGAGCGGCGCCGGCTACGTCGCGCTGCGCAATCTCTACGAGGGCCAACCTAATTTCATCGTCATCAATTCGCTCCTATCCGAAGAGGCGGTGCTGGCGTTCGAGTATGGCTTCGCCACCACCGACCCGCGCTCGCTCGTGATCTGGGAGGCGCAGTTCGGCGATTTCGCGAACGGCGCGCAGGTTGTCATCGACCAGTTCATCAGCGCGGGCGAGCAGAAATGGAACCGCCTCTCCGGGCTCACGTTGTTCTTGCCGCACGGATACGAAGGCCAAGGCCCCGAACATTCCTCGGCGCGGCTCGAGCGGTTTCTCCAGCTTTGCGCGCAACAGAATATGATCGTTGCCGTGCCGACGACGCCGGCGCAAATGTTTCATCTCTTACGCCGCCAGATGCACTGGAGTTGCCGCAAGCCCCTGATCGTGATGACGCCGAAGAGCTTATTGCGGTTTCGGCTGTCGTTCAGCGCGCTCGATGATCTCACGCAGCAGTCGTTCCGCACCGTGCTGCCCGAGGCGGAAGCTCTCGACCCGGCGCAAGTAGCGCGTGTGGTTATGTGTAGCGGCAAGGTTTACTACGACTTGCTCGAGCAGCGGCGCGCGCGCAAGCGCGCCGACGTCGCGATCGTTCGGGTGGAACAGCTTTATCCGTTCCCGGAGCAGCGGCTGGGCGAGGAGCTACGCCGCTATCCGAATGCGGCGGCGTTCGTGTGGTGCCAGGAAGAG
>JBGPCS010000143.1:0-6799 GCA_041481875.1 Sulfurifustaceae bacterium | reverse complement strand
TTCGACACGCCGTCCCTCACCCCATCCCTCTCCCGGAGGGAGAGGGGGAGTATGTTCGCTGATGCGATTCGTAAGATTCGAGGGTGAGGGATGCCAAGATTTGACACGCCGTCCCTCACCCCATCCCTCTCCCGGAGGGAGAGGGGGAGAATGTGCGCCGATGCGTTCTTTTTTCTACGGCATCCATCAGCCGCGCGCTGATATTCAACCCATAGAGCTTGTCGAGCTCGCGCACGCAGGTCGGGCTGGTCACGTTGATTTCGGTCAAATGGTCGCCGATCACGTCGAGCCCGACGAACAACAGACCGCGTTCTTTCAACGTCGGTCCAACTTGAGCGCAAATCCAGCGATCGCGCTCGGTGAGCGGAACGCCGACCCCGGTCCCGCCGGCTGCGAGATTCGCCCGCGTTTCGCCGCGCTTGGGGATGCGCGCGAGCGCGTAGGGGAACGGCTCGCCGTCGATCAGCAGGATGCGTTTGTCGCCATCGACGATCTGCGGGAGATAGCGCTGCGCCATGGTGAAGCGCGTTCCGTAAGCGGTCATCGTTTCGAGCACGACGTTGACGTTCGGGTCGTCCGAACGCAGGCGGAACACCGACGCGCCGCCCATGATGTCGAGCGGCTTCACGATGACGTCGCCATGTTCCGTCAAGAATCCCCGCAGACGGTCCATGTCGCGCGCAACGAGCGTCGGCGGGATGCACTGCGGGAACCCGAGGATCGATAGCTTCTCGTTCGTGTCGCGCAGGCTGCGCGGCCGGTTGACCACCAGCACATCACGTGCTTCGGCCTGCTCGAGCAAGTACGTGCTGTAGACGTATTCCATCGTGAACGGCGGGTCCTGCCGCATGAGAATGACGTCGAGCTCGGCAAGCGGGAGCAGCGCGGTCGCGCCAAACTCGTACCAACGTTGGGGATCGTCGTAGACGCGCAGCGGCCGCGCCTGCGCGTACGGTTCGGGACCTTGCAGGAACAGATCGGGGGGTTCGATGTAGCTCAGCTCCCACCCGCGCGCTTGCGCTTCGAGGAGCAGGGCGAGCGTGGTGTCCTTGGCGAAATGGATGGACCCGATAGGGTCCATGACCACGCCAACCCGCAACTTCCGGGTCACGCGCTGACTTCTTTCAGCTCGCGAGCCGCCGCGAGTAGCGCGAGTCGTGCGGCAACGCCATAGGCGTAGAACTGCGGTGAGGTTTTATCGGCGGACGTATGGGATTCCGCCATCGGCTCGAAACGCATGCCGGGCGCGTTCAGGTTCTCCGTCGGTCCGCGCTCCCCGTGAATCCGGAAAAATCCACCGACAACCGTCGGACCGATCATATAAATGACCGGTTCCGCCGAGGCGGGCGGTTCGCCAACCGTCTCGAGCGTGTAAACGCCCTCTTGCACCAGCACTTGGGTAACCGCGAGGCCTTCTTTGGCGTGCGCCATTTTTGTCCGCTGCTTGCGGTTGAGGTCGCGTACCTCGGCCGGGCTTCTCACGGTCATGATCGCCATACCGTAGGTTCCGGAGTCCGATTTAATGACGACGAAGGGTTCCTCGTCGATTCCGTATTCTTGATACTTTGTCGCGACTGCCGCGAGCACTTCATCCACATAGGCGGCGAGGCAATCCTCGCCCTCGCGTTTTTGAAAATCAATGTGGCCGCAATTGCGAAAAATCGGATCGATCAGCCACGGATCGATGCCGACGACTTCGCCGAATTCAGCGGCGACGCGGCGGTAATGCGCAAAGTGGTTCGATTTGCGGCGATTGCTCCAACCGAGGGCCGGTGGGGGCACGACGGGTTGGTCGAGCCCTTCGAGAATGGGCGGCCGGCCCGCGGACAGATCGTTGTTGAGCAACACAAAGCAAGGTTCGAAATCGCGAACTTGTATGCGATTGTCGGTGCGTACCAGCGGTTCGAGCGTGATACGGCGCCCCGACGGCAGCTGCACGTCGCGCGGCTCGGTAAAGTCCGTGAGCAGGGAACCGATGCGAACCGTAAGTCCGGCCGCCGCGAGGATCTCGACGAGTGTCGCGACGCTTTCGAAGTAGTGCAGGTTGCGCGTGTGATTCTCCGGAACCACGAGTACGCGCTTGGCGGTGGAACAGATCTTGGCCACTTCCCGCTGAATCGCATCGGTGCAGATCGGACGGAACGCGGGTTTCAGGTTGTTGAAGCCGGCGGGGAAGAGGTTAGTGTCGATCGGCGCCAGCTTGAAGCCGGCATTGCGCAAGTCGACGGACGCATAAAACGGCGGCGGTACCTCCGCCCATCTTGCTTCGAACCAGGATTCTATGCCTGGGCGCTGGCTCACCAGCTGGACATCGAGAGCAGGGAGGGACGCGTGCTGTCTCAGGACCGCCGGACTCGATTCATTACCCATGAGGCCAACCCTTCAAAAAGGGGGCAAAGGATAGCCTTATGTCAGTGGTCAGGCTAGCGATGTTGGACCTTGAGTGGCATAAATCCTGCACGATCAAGTGACTGAACCTCCAGTCGCAATGTTTCCGCGACGAGCCGTTGGAAAACCGAAAGCGCCGAGGGGCGAATGGGCTATAGTTTGCTCAAGAACCAGGAGGACGGCCAAGAGGGGAAAGCTAGTATCATTTGCGCTACCGATCATTGGTCTAACGAGTAATTTCAGAAACTACGTTACCGGCGGGCAGGCCGGGTCCTCGCGAACGCCCCAGAGGCGCGTTCGCGCCGGCGAGCGGCTGCATAGGATGTGCGGGCCGGGGTTTATCGCAGTTAGGCAGTCGCGCCGGGGACGGCGGGTCCGACTACTTGGTTTTAGCTGGTGCTGAGGATTCGCCTGCGTGGGCATCAAAGTCATGATCATCGATGACAGCAATACCATCCGCCGCACGGCGGAGGCGCTGCTGAAGAAAGCCGGTTACGAAGTTTACACCGCCGCCGATGGGTTCGAGGCGATGTCGCTCATCACCGATAATCAGCCCGACATTATCTTCGTCGACATCATGATGCCGCGACTGGACGGTTATCAGACGTGCCAACTCATCAAGAACAATAAACGCTTCAGAGACACGCCCGTCATCATGCTCTCCAGCAAAGATGGATTGTTCGACCGCGCGCGCGGTCGCATCGCCGGTTCACAGGAACACGTCAACAAGCCATTCACGCAGGAAGAGTTGATCGATGTCATCAATAAGTACGTGCATTGAGAAACGTGCCGGCGGTTGCCAGGCGCTGATGGTTGCCGTCGTAACTAACGAGAACATCGGAGAGCCGCGGTATGGCGATTAGGAATGTGCTGGTGGTGGATGACTCGGCGACCGACCGGCATCTGTTAACCGAGATGTTGAAGAAGAACGGATACGCCGTTTCCATCGCCATGAGCGGCGAGGAGGCGATTACGAAAGCGAAACAGGAGCACCCGGATCTCATATTGATGGATATCGTGATGCCCGGAATGAGCGGTTTCGAGGCGACGCGCAGTATCGCGCGCGACGCCGAAACTTCCGCGATCCCGGTGATCATCTGCTCGACCAAGGGTCAAGAGACCGACAAGGCCTGGGGCCTGCGCCAGGGCGCAAAGGATTATCTGGTTAAACCGATCAACGAGAAAGCACTCATCGAGAAACTGAAGGCGCTCTAATGGCACGCATCCGCCAGGACCCGCTCGCGCTGTTGCGCAAGATTCAGCGCGAAAGCATCGAGACGGCTCCGGGGCTGCCGCAGGAAATTCAAGCGGCGACGCTGTGGTCGGGTGTCGCCTATCGCCTTGCCGAGATGCGGTTGGTGACGCGTCTCGACGAAGTGTTGGAAGTGTTGCCTTGCCCCGAGTACACCTTGGTGCCGGGCACGAAAGCGTGGGTGAAAGGTGTCGCGAACGTTCGTGGCAACCTGATTACGATCATCGACCTCGCCGAATATTTCGGCAAGCCGCCGGTATTCCTCGACGAGCGCGCGCGGTTGCTAGTCATGAACGTCCCGGGTTTGCACACCGGGCTGTTGGTGCACGAAGTGCTCGGCTTGCGTCACTTCGATGAGGAAGCCGAACGCCAGAAACTGCCGGATTTGGACGACCCGGTGATGGAGCATGTCAAGGCGGCGTTCGTGCGGGATGAGGTTTTGTGGGGGGTCTTCGACATGAAGTCGCTGGCGGAAAGCGTCACGTTCAAGCACGTGGCAGCGCAGTAGACACGAGCGGACACACGAGCTGAGGGGCAGATCATGGCAAGAGCAGCGAAACAGCAGTTGATCGATCAACCGTCCGAGGAAATCATCGACCTCGCCGACGCGAAAATCGCCGATGAGGCGATCGCTGAGTTCGCCGAGGAGCGGGAAACCGAAAGCGTTGCGCCGCGACGCGGCGGCGTTTTGGGCGTGTTCTCCGGGCTCCCGTTTCTTCTGGGCGGCATGGTGCTCTCGATGATCGTGATGGTGTGGTTGCTTTTCATCAACGCGCAGCGGTCCGAGCGCGAGTCACGTTATATCGAGCAATCCTCGCAACTGCTCATGCTGTCGCAACGCCTCGCGAAGGAAGCGCGCGAAGCGGTGCTCGGGCAGCCCGAGGCGTTCAAGGTGCTCAGAGACTCGCGCGAACGGTTCGCACAGATCGTGACGTCGCTGAAAGACGGTAACGCTACCCTGGGCATTCCGCCGAGTCCGGTGGAAGTGCAGCCGCAGCTGGCGGCGGTACTCGAGATCTGGGCACCGAAGACGGATCGCGAAGGCATGCAGCGCGAAGTGGATCAGATTCTGACGCAAGAAAAAGCGCTGTTCCAGATGCGCGAGAACGTGCAGCAGATCAACCAGACGAGTCCATTGTTGCTGACGCTCGCCGACGAAATCGCCGAGCTCGGTGCCGAGTCCGGCATGAAGCAAGCGGATCTCTACATACTGAGCCGCCAGGCGATGCTGTCCCAACGCATCGCGAAGGACGTCAACATCTTTTCGCAAGGCGGCAACGACGCCGCAGTGGCGGCGGCGCAGTTCGGTAAGGACGTCAAGCTCTTCGGCGAAACCGACGCGCAGCTGCGCAAGAGCGCACCGAAGATCTTGGAGCCGAAATTCGAAGAGATGGATGCGATCTTCTCCGGGCTCACCAAGAACGTCGACGGCATTCTCGGAAGCGCCGCTGAACTTTTTGTGTCGCAACGCTCGGGACAAGTGATTTCCGAGCTCTCCGACCCGCTGCTCACCAAATCCCGCTCGCTGGTCGAGGGGTATTCCTCGCTCAGCGAGGGCCGCACGGTTCTGCAGACCGCGATCTTCGTGTTCGGCGTTGCGACCCTTGGTTTCTTATTCCTGTTGGCGCGGAAAATCGTTGTCGATGCCCGCGAGCGCGAACGCGTCACGGCCGACCAAAATCGCCAAACGCAAGACTCGATTCTCAAGCTGCTCGACGAAATGGGCGATCTCGCCGACGGCGACCTGACGATTCAGCCGGAAGTGACCGAACAAATCACCGGCGCCATCGCGGACTCGATCAACTACGCGGTGCGCGAAATGCGCGGCCTCGTCGCGCGTATTAAGAACGCCGCTACGCAAATGGCGGTCGCCTCCGAAAACTCGCGGCAGACGGCGACCGAGCTGACCGAGGCGGCGCTGCGCCAGGAGGCGCAGATCACCGAGGCGAGTACTCGCCTCGTCAGCATGGCGAAATCGATGGAAGACATGTCCCGCAGCGCCGAACGCTCCGCCGAAGTGGCGCAAGGCTCGGTGCAAACGGCGAAGCGCGGCACGCAGGCGGTGCAGGACACGATCCGCGGTATGGATGAAATGCGCGAACAGATCCAGGAAACCGCGAAACGGATTAAGCGCCTCGGTGAATCGTCGCAGCAGATCGGTGAAATCGTCGAGCTGATTAACGACATCGCCGAGCAAACGAACATCCTTTCATTGAACGCCGCCATTCAAGCGGCGATGGCGGGCGAAGCCGGTCGCGGTTTCGCGGTGGTCGCGGACGAAGTGCAGCGGCTGGCCGAGCGCTCCGCGGAAGCGACCAAGCAGATCTCCGAGCTCGTGAAGACGATTCAAGCGGACACGAACGAAGCGGTCGCGTCGATGGAGCAAGCCACCAACGGCGTGGTGCAGGCGACGAAACTCGCCGACGCCGCGGGTCAGGCGCTCGGCGAAATCGAATCGGTGTCCGAGCAGCTCTCGAACCTGATCGTGTCGATGTCGCGCGACGCGCACCGCCAGTACGAAACGGCGACGGCGGTTTCGACCGGCATGGCGAAGATTCAGGAAACGACGAGCATGACCTCCGCCGGTACGCGCCAAACTGCCGAGTCGATCGGCAAGCTGTCGGATCTGGCGCGTGAGCTGCAAGCGTCGGTTGCCGGTTTCAAGCTGCCGACGTAATGGAGTGAACGAAATTACACGGAGCGCGAGTCATACTCGTCATACTTAAGATCGCATCAGCGCACCGATCCCCCCTCCCTCCGGGAGAGGGATGAGGAGAGGGAGAGCGCGTCGAACCTAGGCATCCCTCACCCTCATTCCCTCTCCCGGAGGGAGAGGGAGGCGAGCCGAGGCGCGCTCCGGGGCGCGCATCTCACTAAGGCTGGGCCATGAGCACGTATAGGAAAGTCGACCCGAGCACCCTCGGGTGGGTCAAGAGCGAGATCGACGAGACGCTGAAACAAGCGCGGCTCGCGCTCGAGGGCTTCGTCGAGAATCCGACCGACCGCGCGGGACTGCGGTTCTGCATTACTCACCTGCACCAAGTCGTCGGCACGCTTCTCATGGTCGAGCTCGACGGCGCCGCGCTCATGGCGCGCGAGATCGAGGCGTTGGCCGAGGCGGTGCTCGAAGACAAGGTGCGGCCGTCGCCCGAAGTTCTC
>JBGPCS010000142.1:0-6835 GCA_041481875.1 Sulfurifustaceae bacterium | reverse complement strand
CGCGATGAACGCCGGGGGGCGTCAGGGGAGCGCAACGGGGGCGCTATGTGGGCGCGCGCCTCGCGGGTCGCCGCGATAGGACCGCGATCAGAAATGAGACTGCGGCTCGGA
The DNA here is from genome assembly GCA_041481875.1 of Sulfurifustaceae bacterium. Lineage (GTDB taxonomy): Bacteria > Pseudomonadota > Gammaproteobacteria > Acidiferrobacterales > Sulfurifustaceae > JACQFZ01. The sequence continues at coordinate 6,724 of JBGPCS010000142.1, read as the reverse complement.
AATTTTCACCGGCAACGTTTGCGACGCGACCTGGTTCCGGTCCGCGTCGCTCCGCGAGCTCGATCCGCCGCAGCCCCAAATAAAAGCCGCGAGACATAATAGGAGAATCCGTCGGTAATTCTTGGAGCCGCGCCGGTACCGGATAAATTGCGTGAGGCGCCGTGCTTGGCTCAGCATATTCATTCGGCAACCCTCCCGGGGTTCCAGGCTCGGTTAGTTCGCGGGCGCAAACTCAAACCTCACGGAGAGGAGCGTCGATGAGGCCGGGCCGCAGAACGGGAGTGCAGCGACGCGCGAACATCCAGGTTCCATTGACACCGTGTCGCGCGGCGCCTGCCCGCTACCACCGACAATGATGATTGGGCGTGCGGCACTGGCTTCGGGGCCGTCCGGGTGGTGACCGAGTACACCGCCGCAACCGGACAAACCTGCTAAGGCTAAGACCACCAGCCGCGTACGAGAAAAATAGTGCGTCAAATTTCCATTCATCCTATTTTCTTCGTAGCGGCTGTGGGCACTCGCGTTGTTCAGCCTGCGTTATTCGAACGCCGTAAACGCACGCGCCGCGGTAAGCGTGGTCGTGGCGTCAGCGAAACCGCCGAGCGCCGCGAGCCCGCGAACTTTGCGATTCTGCGCAAGACTTGCCTGCAGTGCTTGCTCATAGAGATCAAACCGGGTGTACACCTGCACCGTTCCGCGATAGCCGATGGCGAACAGATTTACGCCGCCGGCGTACGGCTCGATGCGCGGCGAGGTACCGGTGAGATCGGTCGCAACCCAGCCGCGCAGCACGTGGTGCAGCGCGCCGGTGCCGGCGAGGTTTAGCACCACCGCGCTTGCGGACGAGCTCGTGAAGGGCGTCGCGGTGGCCGGTTGCCAATCGGTCAGCAACAACGCCGGCAGCGCCGCGACATTGATCACGGATATCGCGTCGAAGTCATTCGGCGCCTGGCCGTAAGGGCGCACGAATCCACGCACATGCACCGGTGTTCCCACCGAGATACCGGAAAGGCCGAGCGAGGCGGTGCTCACCTCGTAATTCGCCGGATCGGCGTCGTTACCGGTCGTTCCGGTACCGCCAAAGTTGTAGAGCGAAATGCGCCGGCCATCGATGGTTTGCAATGCCATTTGTACTTCACCGCTCACGGCGCCATTGACGGTGCCCGTGAGCGTCGTAAACAGCATGCGCGCGAGACCTTGGCGGGCGTCGAGCGTCATCGTGCCGACGTTGAGCGTACCGAAGACCGTGAGACGCTGACCGACTGAAATCGAGTCCTTGGTGAGGCCGGCCGCGAGTGTCGCCTGCTTCTTGACGAGCGTTGCGGGCCCAAGCGTGACTGTCACGTTATCGCCGAACATCACAGTACCGTCGGCACGCACGAGTGTCGCGCCGCGCACGGTGAGCGTATCGCCGCTGCGGGCGATGACATTTCCGGTAACGACGTCACTGACGCCGAACGGAACGCTCGATCCGGCGTAGACCTCGCGTGCCACGAAACGACGTCCGGGCACGTCAAGATCGCCGATCGCGACGGCGGCGGTGCCGAACGGTTTAGCGGCGAGCTGCATGAGCCCCGCTTGGCCCCGGAAGTCGTCGCCGTCGATCTCAAACGCGGTGTTCGCATCCGTCGCGACGATGAGGCGCCCGAAGTTTCCGCTCAGGCGGTAGAACGGCTGCAGAATCACCTGGAAGCTCGAGGCGGCGACATTGACGGACTGCAACGGCCCGCGCACGCGATGAATCTTCGATGCTTCGGGATTTACGTCCGCGACGAGGAACGGCGCGACGGTAACGATCGGCGTCGCGCCCGACGTATCGACGTGATTCGAGAGTTTGAGATTGAAGTCGAGCGTCAGATGCGCCGGCAGGCCCGGTACGACGAGCAGCGCGCGCTGATTGTCGAACTGGACGGTCAGATCGAGCGCAGCGATGGGCTGGCCGTTGGCGTCACGCACGATCGCCGGCACCGCGGCGCCGCCGACCTCCACCTGGATATCGGCGTTGGTGTAGTCGAGCCGCAGCTTCGCGCCGACGTAGATTCCCGACGGCACGCTGATCGACGATATGAACTCGGTCAGCTCGGTGTACTGCGCGAAATCGACGCGTGTAACGTTCGGCAGCGCCTCGACGACCGCGCCGTTGGCGCGGATCAAGGTAACCGAGGTGACGTCCACGGTGTACGTGAGGAAGTCGCCCTCGGCGTCGGTCAGACCGATGACGACCTCGCCGTTTTCGACGCCTGCGCCAGAACTACCGCCGCTGCCCCCACCGCCGCAGGCGACCAGGACGGACATCGCCACGGATAGGCCGATCATTAGCGGCGAGCGCAGCCGCCGCCGAAGTTGCGCCATCGAGGATTCGGGTTTCATGTTCTTGCCTCCGTGAGTACTGACTGTTTGTGGTCTCGTGCGCACGCACAGTATCTGTGGCCAGTGCGCGCGCGTTTGTCGACGACGCGTTGCAAATGTTCATTGAGCCGCTCCGCTGTTTCTGAACTAGTGCGTCACTCTGGCAGTGCCGTTCGCGCCGGTAAGCACGCGCACGTAGTCGCCGACGCGGAAGTTCTCGTCCGCGGCCTGTGTGACTGCCAGCATTCGCCCGCCATCGAACTTGACCGTAATCTCCAAGCCCGTCTGGCGTGTGATTCCTTCCTCCGCCGCCGCGCCCCCGATCCCACCGGCCACCGCGCCGGCGACGGTAGCGACCACACGCGTCGCGGAACCCTCTTTGCCGGCCCGGCTGCCGACGACCGCGCCGGTGAGCGCACCGGCGTTGGCGCCTACTCTCGACTTGGTTCCCTCGATCTGTACCTGGCGCACGTGTTCGACAACGCCCATGCGGACTTCTTGCGCGCCGCGCGCCTGATTGCGTTCGTACGCGCTCCCCGACAGGCTCGAAGCGCAACCGCCGAGCAGCGCCAGGGTCGAAGCGAAAACAGCCGCGGAAGTACTGCGAAGAAAATTGGTGTTCATGTTCGTTCCCTATTCGTTAGTTCAACGCACCAGAGTCTATGGCGCAGAACCCGTAAACACCGGGAGCACAGGGGGCCGTCAGGGGGGCGCAAAAGGGGCGCAACGCGGGCGACGCGCGTGGGCGCGTCGCGTAACGCGAACAGCAGACCATTACTAATGAGAGACGGCGCTCGGGGCCGAGCGCTTTGACTACGGGTCCGGCTGAACTAACCGCAGCCCATGGCCGCGCAAAACTTCAAGGTATTCTCGGTCGGGTTGTGCCGCGCGCAGGCGCGCGCGCAGACGCTTGATCAACCCATCCACCGCTTCCTCGCCCACGCCGGCGGGGTTACTGTCCGGCCACACGGCAGCGATGATTTGCGCGCGCGGAACAACCTGGCCGGTCGAGCGATATAGTAGAGTCAGTAAGGTCAGTTGCGCCGCCGAGAGCGGCGGATCAATACGTTTTCCGTCTACCCAAACTCCGCGCGCGCCCTCGTCCAGCCACACACCGTTAAGCCGACCGATCCGCGGACCCTGCGCGGTCTCGCGCAAATTGCTGAAGCCGAGCTCGGCCGTCCCGCCGAGCACGATCTGGTCGTCGTTCTTGAGAAGCACCGGCGCGTCGGCGATCGGCTCGCCGTTAACGAAGGTGCCATTGCGGCTGCCGAGATCGCGGATGGTGTAACCGCGCGCATCGCGGCTGATGCCGGCGTGACGGCGCGAGATGCGCGGTAGCGGTATGACTAGATCGGCCGGCGCCTCTCGACCGATGATGGTCTCGTCCTTTTCCAGCTGCCACTCGCTCGGCTGGCCGTCGAGCGCCGGCCCGGTGATGGTGAGCCAGGCTGTCTGAGTCATCAAGTGTCTCCCCACGGAGTGTCGGAAGTATAAGAGCGCCGGCGCCGATAATCGATTCGTTGCGCGCCCTCCGTCCTGACTTATACGTCTGAGCGATGGGACTCAGACTTGCATTGGAGGATTGTTGAGACCCCAATTCCACGGCCGCACTTCAACGGACTGAAACAATCCGGCGCGGCTATAGGGATCGTCGGCGACGAAGGCGCGAACGGCGTCAATGCTCGCCGCCTCGACGATGAGCAGCGTGCCGTTCATGGCGACGCCGTCTTCCGCCAAGGTAGGGCCGGCGACGCGCACGGTAATCGGATGTCTACCCGGGTTGCGCAAATATTCGCGATGGGTCGGCCGGTTCGCGGCGCGGATATCTTGCGTGCCCGATTTATCGGTGGCGAACACTACGAAGTACATGTCTCCTCCCGGTCATGCCGACGCGACGGTCTGGCCTCAACGAAGCGATCACGCTTCACCGACTTCCGATCAATCGGAAATCGTATTGGGCAACCCAAAATTCCTTGTCCATCGTCGCTCCGTCCGGTGCGGTTCCCGGCGGATGCTTCTTGAAATCGACGATCAGCGAATTCTTCACCGCGAAGACGGCATCCGAGTCGAGATACGAATCGCCTTCGACGAAAATATGCGTCGTCACCGATTGATACGCCGCGGCCGCCACGATCACATGAATGTGCGCGGGTCGGTACGGATGCCGTCCCATCAGCAGTAGCATCTTTCCGACCGGCCCGTCGGTTGGGATCGAATAACTCACCGGCTTGACGGTACGGAACAAGTAGTGCCCCTGCGCATCCGTGCGAAACTTTCCGCGCAGCCTCATCCCTTCGATATCGTTTCTCTGGACGTCATAGAAACCTTCGCCGTCCACTTGCCAAACGTCCAGCTCGGCGCCGGCGATCGGCCGGCCGTCAGCCGTCAACACGCGGCCCGACACGAACGTCGGCTCTCCTCTCGCCCCCTGTACGATCGAATCGCGTTGCGGCATCGCCGGCGCGCCGTCGACGTGAAACGGCCCAAGCACCGTCGTCTCGGTCGCACCCGCGGGTTTGCGATGATTCATCGCATCGACCAGCATCGACACGCCGAGCGTATCCGACAGCAAAATAAACTCTTGGCGTTTAGCGTCGCACATTTTTCCGGTCGCGGTGAGAAAATTGATGCCCTCGAACCATTCGGCTTCGGTTAGCTCCACCTCGCGCGCGAACGCATGCAAATGCCGGATGAGGCTGCACATCACTTGCCGGAAGCGCGCGTCGGGCGCTCCATCGAGCTTCGCCAGCACGGCGTTGGTCAGATTCGCTTCGTTTAAATTTCTCATGGAGTCTCCGTTGCAACCACCGATCGCGATGCGCGCCGCTCAGGCGCGCGACGGACCGACGCCGATCGGCGGTGGCGCAATCGTCACGACGCGCCGGAACAGTTGTTGCAGCTCCTCCTTCGGCTTGATGCCGAACAGCGGATCGTCGTTCTCCTTGAACGCCGCCGCGATCGCGCTCCAGTCCGACTCGGTCAACACCTTTTCCGCGAGCGGGAGCAGCTCGTCCTCCTCGCGACGCATGTGCGCCCAATGGAAATCAGCGTACTCCTCCACCGCCGCGCGGAAGGCGTCCGCCTTGGCGGCGCCCTGATTTTCGTAAGTCAGCAGCACGTTCTGCAAGCGCCGCAGCAGCTGATCGCCGAGCACGTGTTCGCCTTGCAGCTCATCGATCAACGCGACTGCATCCTCGCTGCGCTCGCGCAGCGTCTCGAACAAGTAGCGGTCTTCCTTGGGATGGTGCAACTTCTCCGGGAACGAAACGATGTAGTCGAGCATCGCGCGCAGCACGCGAAAGTCGGGTGGCGTGCCGCGCTCGTGCGTCTCGCGCGTCATGAACAGCAAGCCGTGCAACACGGCGGCGATGGAGCGGTGCTCGTCTTTGATGGTACGGATGGCTTCGCGCATGATGTTCCCCTTGCTGCCGGCGGTTCACTCAAGATCGCAAGCGGCGCTGGACCGGAAAACAGCGCAAATCCCAGCGCTGCTCGACGAATCCCCATATGCCTTTTGGAAACTTGATCGTCACGACGACGGCGATCAGACCCAACGCGATGAGATACCACGCGCCATAGTCGCTGAAAATCTTCGATAGCGCGAAGTACAAGGCCGCTCCGATCAGCGGCCCCTCGATCGTGCCGAGCCCGCCGATGATAACCATAAATATGATTACCGGCGACCAATTCACGCCGAACGCGGCGTCCGGCGAAATCCGCAGATTATTCAGAAAGTACAGCGCACCGGCGACGCCGAAGCCGAACGCCGCCATGACGTAAACCAGCAATTTAGTTCGCTTCACGTCGATACCTTGGCTTTCCGACGCCACCTCGCTGTCGCGGATCGCGGTCAGCGCCAATCCGAGCCGCGAACGCAGCAAGAGGTACACGAGCGCGATCGAGCCGAACGCCGCACCCACCGCGATCCAGTAAGTCAGCGACTCGCGCGTCGAGCGCGCGATTCCGTATAGCGCCGTGAAGCTGGTGCCCGATCCGCCGCCAACGGCCGAGATATTCGCGACGACCAGCCGATAGATCTCCGCCATCGCCCATGTACCGATCGCGAAGTAACCGCCTTGCAGCCGAAATACAATTTGCGATGTCGGAATCGCCGCCAGCGCCGCCACGACACCGGCGATCGGAATGCAAACGAACGGATTCAGCCCGAGGAAATTGCCGAGCACGATGAGGGCATAGCCGCCGACGCCAATAAACGCCTGCTGTCCGATCGACACCATGCCGCCATAGCCGCCGAGCAGATTCCACATCTGCGCCATCACCAGCAGACACGCGAACTCGGTAAACTGCCGCAGCACGCTCGCATCCGCCCACAACGGCAGTGACACCAGCAGCACCAATAGCGCGGCCCCGG
>JBGPCS010000141.1:0-6848 GCA_041481875.1 Sulfurifustaceae bacterium | reverse complement strand
GCGGATTTAACCTAAAAGCTCTTCGAGCCGACGATACCTTTTTTTGCGTAATCGGTTGCGCCGCGCGGCTCAACGCCGAAGCGCCGGGGCGCGTCAGTTCATGCGGACGATATTGGTCCCGTAGAAAATTTCCTGCATTTCGTGCTTGAGCCGTTGCGGTACGACCCTGGTGTCGGCCGGAACGAGCTCGGATTCCTTCACGCCGAACAGATAATTGTCCATCTTGAAATCTTTCAGCATGAGTTTCGTGTGGAAAATATTCTCTTGATACACGTTCACATCGAGCGTTTGGTAGCGATTGAGCGTCGGTTTGTCGACAAAATTCTGTATCGAGTTGATCTTATGATCAATGTAATGCTTGGTACCTTTCACGTCGCGCGTGAAACCGCGCACGCGATAGTCGATGATGACGATGTCCGACTCGAACGTGTGTATCAAATAGTTCAACGCCCGCAGCGGTGAAATCTTTCCGCAAGTAGACACGTCGATATCCGCCCGGAACGTGCATATCCCGTTGTCCGGGTGTATCTCCGGGTACGTGTGTACGGTGATGTGGCTCTTGTCGAGATGCGCGACGACGGCGTCGGGCTGCACGCGCGCCTGCCGATGGAAGTGCAGCTCCGGCAGCGGACCGGGCGCCTCCGGGTTGAGCGGCTCCTCGCTCAACGGCAGCTCGGAGATGAGCATCGTGACGCTCGCCCCCTCCGGGTCGTAGTCTTGGTGCGCGATATTGAGGATATTGGCGCCGATGATCTGGGCAACTTCGGTGAGAATGCCCTTCAGACGCTCAGCGTTGTACGCCTCATCGATGTAGGCGATGTACTCCTTCTGCGCCTGCTCGCTCGGGGCGTAGCAGATATCGTAGATGTTAAAACTTAGCGTCTTCGTGAGATTGTTGAAGCTCTCGAGTTTGAGCTTCTTGAGCGGCCGGATCGGGTCTATCAACTGACGTTTACCTCCACATTTCGATAGAACGGTTGCTGACTCCTATTATCGAACATCCAGCGGACGAATCAATAAGATCGGAAAAGAATTTTACGCGAAGCCGGTGATCATCCGCACCGCGTCGCGATACTCGGCCGAGGCCTTCAACTCGGTTGAAGATGGCCCACCGCGCATGCGCGTGCGCCGTAGTTGCGATGCCGCGTCCGGTCGCGGCGTGAGCCGCCGCAACGCTTCCCCCGCTCCGGCCGGATCGTTGCAAACCAGCACCATGTCGCAACCCGCTTCGAGCGCCAGCTCGGCACGCTCTACGATATCGCCCGCGCCCTTCGCCCCCTCCATGGAGAGATCGTCGCTAAAAACAATTCCTTGAAATTTCAAGCGCCCGCGTAAGACGTCTTGGAGCCAGAAGCGGGAAAATCCCGCCGGCTGTGCATCGATGCGCGGATACAGCACGTGCGCGGGCATGATACCGGCGAGCCCGCGCTCGATAAGGCGCTCGAACGGCACGAGATCTTGCACGTAGATGTCCGCGTACGTCCGATCATCGGTGGGCAGACTGTGGTGTGAGTCGGCGGCACACGCCCCGTGGCCGGGAAAATGCTTCCCGGTTGCCGCCATCCCCGCTTCCGACATGCCGCTCATGTAGGAACCGGCCAGATCGGTCACCGCGTCGGGGCTGGAGTGAAACGCACGATCGCCGATCGCTTTGCTCACACCGCCGTCGAGGTCCAGCACCGGGGCGAAACTAAAATCGACTCCCACGGCTCGAAGCTCGGCCGCCATCAGCCATCCGGCGGTGTGCGCCATACGCTTGGCGCGTTTCGGGTTTTCGTCGTACAGGGCGCCCAGACGCCGCGCCGCGGGCAGCGCGCTGAATCCCTCGCGAAAACGCTGCACGCGCCCGCCCTCGTGATCGACGGCGACCAGAAGCGCAGGCTCCCGCAGCGCGTGAATTTCTCGTACGAGGGCGTTGATTTGCTCCGGCGAACGGTAGTTGCGTGCAAATAGAATAACCCCGCCGACTAGCGGGTGGCGCAGGCGCTCTCGTTCCAGCACCGTAAGCTCCGCCCCCTCGACATCGAGCATCACCGGCCCGAGCATGGTTATTCCTCGATGCCGACTGCGGTGCCGGGTGGAACCAGATCGAACAGCCGGATAATTTCTTCATTCCGCATCTTGATGCAGCCGCGTGAGCCGGGTACACCCATCGGATCTTCATCCGGGCACCCGTGGATATAGACATACCGGCGCATCGTGTCGACCTCACCCATTCGATTGCGGCCAGGCTCGAGTCCCGACAGCCAGAGAATGCGGGTCAGTATCCAGTCGCGACTCGGATAGGCGGCGCGCAGCTGCGGCGTGTAGATCTCGCCGGTGGGTCGCCGCGACACGAAAACCGCGCTGACCGGCTGATCCGCCCCGATCTTGGCTCGAATAATATGACGCCCGCGCGGCGTGCACTCGCTGTCCTTACGTTCCCCGACGCCGTTTCGGGCAGTGGAAATCCGCGTGCTCATGAGCACGCGGCCGCTTGCCCGGCGCAGCACAAGGGTTTGCGCGGCGACATGGACGTCGATCCGATACTCCGAGGAATCGGTCACGGAAGTATGTACAAGGCGATGCTTTCGGTGTGACTGGTGTGGGGAAACATATCGGCGATTCCGGCTGCTTCTAGCCGATATCCTAGTACATGCACCAGGTACTCGCTGTCTCGCGCCAACGTGGCAGGGTTGCAGCTCACATACACGATACGCGCGGGACGGTCCGCCGCTAGGGCTTTGATGACCTCCACCGCGCCCGCGCGCGGCGGATCGAGGAGCACTTTGTCGTACCGCGTGTCCTTGAGGAAAGCTGGTGCGCCGGCTTGGTAGAGATCGACGACGCAAAACTGGGCGTTTCCCAGCGCGTTCTGCTTCGCATTAGCACGGGCGCGTTCGATCAGGCGCTGGTCGTTCTCGCACCCCAAGACTTCTCCCGCGCGGCGCGCGAGGGGTAGCGCAAAATTACCAAGGCCACAGAAGAGGTCCAGCACCCGATCGCGCGGCCCGACATCGAGGAGGGAGATCGCGCGCGTTACCAACTCGCGATTTACCGCTGCGTTTACCTGAATGAAATCGGTAGGCTCAAAGTTCAAATACACGTCGGACTCCGGCAGCGCGTACGTCAACGGCGGCGCCGGAGACGGCCAGAGTGGCCGGGCAGTCGCCGGATCTCCTGGCTGCAGATAGGAAGCCACGCCGTGCTTTTCGGCGAATTCCCGCAAGTGCGCCAGATCCGCGGCGTTGAGCGGCTCGAGATGCCGAAAGACCACGGCGCAGACGTCGTCTCCGGCGGCTAACTCCACCTGCGGCAACCGATTCGGTCTACGCAACTTGCCGATGACCTCGCGTATTCCCGGTAGCAGCGCGGCCAGACGCGCGTCGAGCGTAAGACAATGGTCAAGCGAGGCGATATGAGAGTGGCGGCGTTCGCGAAAGCCGATGAGGACGCCGCCCTTGCTCGGTACGAACCGCACGCCCAGCCGCGCGCGCCGGCGATAAGCGCTCTCGGGACCTCGGATCGGCGCCAGCCATTCTCGGGGCTGTACGCGGCCCACATGGGACAGCGTGTCCGCCAGCACGCGCTGTTTAGCCGATGCTTGCGCCGAAACCGCCAAATGCTGCAGCGAGCAGCCGCCGCAAACGCCGTAGTGACGGCACGGCGGGGACGTGCGATCGGCGCTGGCGCTAAGCACCTCGAGCACGGCTCCCGTGTCGTAGCGCGCCCGTTTGTCGTGATAGCGAAAGCGAACTTCCTCGCCGGGCAACGCGCCTTCGATGAAAGTGGTCTTGCCGTCGACACGCGCCACGCCACGCGCGTCGTGCGTCAGCGATTCGATCACCGCAACCGCAGTATCGCCGCCCGGCGCAATTGCAACAGATGCCGACATCTTGTTCATGCTAAAAATCGGAGATCACAATAGAAACCACAGATGAACACGGATTGAAGAATATTTTCCTAATCTGCGTTCATCCGTGCTCATCTGTGGTTCCAACCATCATATCAATCAGGCCCAAGCGGCAAGGAATTCGTTCAGGTGTGGCTTACCGGCACTGCGCAGTACCGCGCGAAGCAGCTCGGCCTCCCGCGCCCACCCCGCTTCGTCCAGATTGCCGCGAATCAGCTCGTAGCGCAGATACACCAGGTAGGTATTGAGCGTATCGGTTTCGCAATAGTTGCGGATATCTTCGATTTTGCCGGCCTGATACTGATCCCATATCTGCGCCCCGCTCTTACCCATTTTTCCGGGGAAACCGAGCGTCATCGCGATCTCATCAAGGGGCGCGGCGGCGCGCGCCTGGTAGTTCGAGAGCACATCCATTAAATCCGTATGACGTTCGTGGAAACGGTTGAGATAGTTGTTGTAACGGAAACTCTGGTCTTCGCCTCCCGTCTCCCAGTATCGCGGCGCGGAAATGCCGTGCTTCAACGCCCGATAGTGCAGCACCGGCAAGTCGAACGCGCCGCCGTTCCACGATACGAGCGTCGGCGTGTACTTCTCCACGCCGTCGAAGAAACGCCGGATTAACTCGGCTTCATCGGACGTCGGTTCGCCGAGCGACCACACACGCAACGTATCCGCGTGGCGCAACACCGCCGCGATGGCGACGATACGATGCAGGTGATGCCGCAAAAACTCCGAATCGCCGGTTTGCTCGCGCCGTTTCATGGCGAGAACGCGCGCGACGTCGGCGTCGCTCAATCCGGCGAGATCGTACAACCGTCGACCGGTTTCGACGTCAGGGATTGTTTCGATGTCGAACGCTAAGACGTTCATATGATTCTCGGAACCACAGATGGACACGGATGAACACAGATTTAGGATTGTTTTTATCCGCGTTCATCTGTGTTCATCTGTGGTACTTTTGCCCTTTCAATCCGGAAAGATACCCGTGGACAAATAACGGTCACCGCGATCGGCGATAACGACGACGATCGTGGCGTGCTCGATCTCCTGTGATATACGCAGCACCGCGCTCGTCGCTCCGCCGGAGGAGATGCCGCAAAAAATACCTTCTTCGCGCGCCAGCCGGCGTGTCGTGTCTTCGGCCTCGATCTGGGTGATCTCCAGAATTCGATCGACGCGCGCGGCGTCGTAGATCTTCGGCAGATACTCCTTGGGCCAGGCACGAATACCCGGAATCGACGCTCCCGGCGCGGGCTGCGCGCCGATGATCTGAATCGCACGACTCTTTTCCTTGAGAAAGCGCGATACACCCATGATGGTGCCGGTTGTTCCCATGGAACTCACGAAATGCGTGATTTGCCCGTCGGTATCGCGCCAGATTTCGGGCCCGGTGCCTTCGTAGTGTGCCAGCGGGTTGTCCGGATTGGCGAATTGATCGAGCACGATTCCCTTCCCGTCGGATTGCATCTGCAGCGCGAGATCGCGCGCCCCCTCCATGCCTGCGGCTTTGGTAACCAATACGACCTCCGCACCAAACGCCTTCATCGTCGCCCGGCGCTCGGCGCTCGCGTTCTCGGGCATGATGAGTATCATGCGATAACCCTTCGTGGCCGCCGCCATTGCGAGCGCGATCCCGGTGTTGCCGCTGGTGGCTTCGATCAACGTGTCACCGGATTTGATTTGGCCGCGCCGTTCCGCATGCTTGATCATGGAAAGCGCGGGGCGATCCTTCACCGAACCCGCCGGGTTGTTGCCTTCAAGTTTGGCGAGCACGACGTTCGACGTGCGGCCGGGCAAACGCTGCAGCCGCACCAGAGGCGTATTTCCGACAAAATCTTCGAGGGTTTTCATTATGACCGCGGTCCGGCAGCTAATTTACACGTTTGGCGCCCCGGTTTTAACCAAGCGGTTCCACATGCTCCAACACCAATTGCACCGCGCGCGCGCCGCGATATTCATTCAAGTCGAGGCGGTAGGCCGCACGAATGCGCGTCCAATCCGGAATAATTCCCGCGGGCGCGAAATGAAAGCCGATCGCCTCCAAGGGTTTGCGGCCTCCGATCTTACCGGGGACGGATCCCTCGGCTCCGTTCGACACCGGCCCGTGCTGGCGCAAGAGTAACTTCAAGTGTCGCTCGCCAACGATCCTACGATCGACTACGTCGAAGACGCCGTCGAACATCGGCTCCGGAAAACTCTGACCCCATGGGCCCGCGTGGCGCAGCAGCTCCGCCACCTCGATGCTTAGCTCATCGTCGGCCAACTCGCCGTCGGTCAGGATTCGGCCGTGCAGATCCTCATCGCTCAAGCGTCGGCTCACTTCCTCATCGAATGCCAGGCGAAACCGATCCAAATGCTCGGACGGAAGCGTAAGTCCGGCCGCCATCGCGTGGCCACCGAAGCGCGTGAGCAATCCGGGATGACGCGCGGCAACCGCATCGAGGGCATCGCGAATATGGAGGCCGGGAATGGATCGAGCCGAACCTTTTAGCTCCGTACCGCTCCCCGGTGCGAATGCGATGACCGGACGGTTGACCTGCTCCTTGACGCGCGATGCCACCAGGCCGATCACTCCCTGATGCCACGTCGCGTCGTACAAGCACAGACCGCGCGGAAGATTGGCACCGTCCACTCGGATTGACTGCACCAGCGCGAGCGCTTGCTGTTGCATGTCCGACTCTATACTTCGCCGTTCGCGATTTAGTGCGTCGAGTTGGGTTGCAATGGCGGTGGCGCGCCCGGGCTCATCCGTCAACAAGCATTCGATGCCTAAGGACATGTCGGACAGTCGACCCGCCGCGTTTAGCCTGGGCGCGATGCAAAAACCAAGATCGGCGCTCGTCAACTGTTCGTGCCTTCTCCCGGAAACCGTTGCCAGCGCGCGAATGCCTTCGCATAGCAGCCCGGCGCGCATGCGCGCCAATCCCTGCGCAACCAAGATACGATTGTTATGGTC
>JBGPCS010000140.1:0-6894 GCA_041481875.1 Sulfurifustaceae bacterium | reverse complement strand
TCACCGAGGACGACTACTACTCGCTCTGGGACAAGGGAACGGATTATGAACATTCGAAGTTCGCCGGCGAGTTCGAAGCGTGGCGCTTTGCGGCGCGCGGCCTGCCGGTGGTCGCGGTGTTGCCCGCGGCGCCGGTCGGGTGGATGGACCGCTCGCCCAACCCCGTGGGCCGGATCATCCTGGATTTCCTTGCCCGCAAACTACCCGCGGTCGACGGCGGCGTGAACCTGATCGACGTCGACGACGTGGCCGCCGGCCACCTGCTGGCGGCGAAGCACGGCAAGCCGGGTGAGCGCTACATCCTGGGCCACATGAATCTGACAATGGCGCAGGTCTTCGGCGCTCTCGAGCAAGTGTCCGGAGTGCCGGCGCCGCGCCTCAAAGCGCCCTACTGGCTCGCGCTCGGGCTGGGGCACGCGCTGGAGTTCGTCGCGGACCGCGTCACCAACAAGCATCCGTTGTTCACCGCTCCGATGGTGAAGATGGCGGCGCTCAACTACTACGTCGACAGCGGCAAGGCCGAACGCGAGCTTGGCTTCAAACCGAGCAGCACGCCGATCGTGGGGGCGGCGCGAGCCATACGCTGGTTCCTCGACAACGGCTACGTATCGCTCGGCGACACTGCGCTGCAGAGCATACGTTCGCACGCCGACGCCGCGAGCGTCGGGGCATAGACGAGGAAAGTCGAAGCGCGCCGGAGACGGAAGCGAAGCGACGGTAGTTCGCGGCGCCGCATGCCGCGTGGGGGCCGTCACGAAGATCGACGGTCGCGGCCACGCCGGCGTCGCGTCGCGCGGCAATCGCGCGAGCTTCGCGTGCGCAGCCTCGTGTCCACGCGGGCGCACGATAACGCCGGAAACCGATCAAACGGTCTAGGGAGATGAAACGATGAGCACGCTGGCTGCACGCGCGGAAATCCGGACGCAAGGATTTGCTCCGGGAACACGACCTATTACCGAGGCGGGTCTACGCCGACAGGCCTGGAAGTTCTACTTCGTGCTCATGGCATGGCCGGCCTACTGCATCGTTCTGCCGTACGCGCACCGAGCGATCGGCTGGTGGTCGATTCTCTTGATGCTGTTTCCCGGCACCTTTCTCCTCAACTGGATGGCGCTGCTGATGCACGAGTGTTGGCACCGCTACGTGCCGAACATCCCCAATCGGCCGCTCTACAATGTTTACGCATGGATGCTGCTCAACGACCCGCAGCTCTTCGAGCTGCTGCACCCGGCGCATCATTCGCGCGTAAGCACTTGGGATGATCGCGAGGTGCATCCCTTCGGCGACATCAAGAGCCGCCCGCTCAAGATCCTCAACAATATTCTCGAGCTGACGTTCGGCATGCTCTACGTGGTGCTCGCGTGGCACATCGTAGTACCGAGGCATCCGCACTATCGGAATCGATACCGGATAAGCTCCGCGGTGGTGGCGGCGCTCATGATTGCGACGTTCCTGGTCCTGGTGTCGACCGCATCCCGGCTGGCGTTCGACTTGAGCATCGCCGAGGTCGCGGTGCCGCTGGCGGTGAGCTTCTGGCTGGGCGGCATGGTTCTGCACTACTCGACTTTGATCCAGCACGGCAATCTCATCGTCGCGGGAAACCTGCACGAGCGAAACCGCTGGGTGCGCAGCCTGCGGGCCGCGGGACCGATTGAAATGTTGTTCCTCACGCTCTCGCACCAGGACCAAGTCGTTCACCATACCGAGCCGAGCGTCTACGCGCGCCCATTCCGCGACAATCTGGTGGCGGCGCCGCCCGGCGCGGTGATGATCCCGATGCGGGGTTTGCTCACGATCGCGTCGGACATGCTGCGCGGCCGCGACACCGCGCATGCCACGCTCGGGACGCGCGTACCCGGCGAGCTCGAACCGAGCACCTATTGAGGCCGATCGCGCTCACGGCGTAGCCGCGACCGTCGGCCGCGCCGGCGCTCCCGTTGAGTCGCGCCAGCTCGATCAATTCTTACTCGGGTTGATCAAGTACTTCTCCCCCGTGCCAAACTTGGCGTACGCGGCAATCGTGTCGAGCTGGAGTGCTTCGGTGAGCGAAATTTCCTTGGTGTAGTGACTCGCAAACGTCGTTTTCAATTCAGCCACGACGCGTTCGCGTAGTTTCTGTGCCGCGGGTGCACCGATCTTCTGCAAGAACGGCGTGAGCAGCCAGCCGCCGATGCTCCACGCCATGCCGAAGTTGCGAGCGAGCTCGGTCGGGCCGCGATCCAGTCCGCCATAGATGTACACCTGTTTGAAAGTCGTCGAACCGTAACGGCTGTACTCCTTCATCTTTGCTACCGCCGCCGCCTCCATGCAGGTGAGAATTTGACCCGCGAGCTTGCCGCCGCCGGTCGCGTCGAAGGCGATGGTTGCGCCGGTTTCGATAAGCGCGTGGGTCAAGTCCTGCATGAACGTGGGCGAGGAAGAGTTGCAGACATACTTCGCGCCGAGTTTGCGCAGCAGATCTTCCTGCTCTTGCTTGCGCACGATGTTCACGAGATTGACGCCGTCTTTAATGCAGATGCGATTGAGCATCTGTCCAAGGTTCGACGCCGCGGCAGTGTGCACGAGCGCCGTATGATTCTCGCGACGCATCGTCTCCACCATGCCGAGCGAGGTGAGCGGATTGACGAAGCACGAGGCACCCTCGCGCGGCTTGGTTCCTTCCGGCAGCAACAGGCATTGCATCACTTTGAGCGTGCGATATTGCGAGTACATCGCGCCGCCGAGCACCGCCACGGTCTTGTTCAGCAATGCCTGCGCTTCCGTCGATGCGCCCGCTTTCACGACGACACCGGCGCCTTCGTTGCCCACCGGCAGCGATTGATCGACGCGGCCCGCCATCGCGCGCATTAAGGGCTCGGGAACGGCGGCCGTTACCACCGGCTGCCCACGCGTGCCCGACGCCTTCGCCGTCTTCATATCGGCCGCGCCGAGCAGCAGCCCCAAGTCGGACGGATTGAGCGGCGCTGCCTCGATCCGCACGACGACTTCATCCGCCGCCGGTTCAACCATGGGTACTTGCGCGAGGGAAAGCTCAAGCTCCCCGCTTTTTTTAACCAGCGAGTGCAGTTGCGAAAACGAGCCGGCGAGTGTGTTGCTCATGATGGTCTCCAAATGTTTATAAGGGGGTCGAGTGGGCGCGAGGATGTCGGTTCAATCAATCGCAAAATCCGCCGCAACAAACCCTACTGCAAGGCATCCGCGTTTGCCAAGCGCGCCGGTGCAGACAAGTGACGCGCGAGCGGTCAGCGTGACCGTGCCAATAGTTTGTCCAATTGGTTCGCAAAGGCGTGCCGATCGCTCTTGCTGAGCGGAGCAGGTCCGCCCGTTGCGATACCCATGCCGCGTAACTCGTCCATCAGATTGCGCATGCCCAAGCGCTCACGAATGTTGTCGACCGTATAGAGATCGCCGCGTGGGTTCAATGCGACTGCGCCTTTTGCGACGACGTCGGCGGCCAGTGGAATATCGGCGGTAACGACGACATCTCCCACCGCTACTTCCGCGGCGATGTGTCGGTCAGCCGCGTCGAGTCCGGCGGAAACCTGTACGGCATTAATATGGCGCGAAGGCGGAAAATGGAGCGGTTTGTTCGCCACCAACGTCAACGGTACCTCGACCCGCTCCGCCGATCGAAAAAGAATGTCCTTAATAGCGCTCGGACACGCGTCCGCATCCACCCATATCCGCATTTCTTAGCCCAGCGTCCGCCGTGCGATCTCGACAAGAATAGACGCTCACTTTGGGGTAGGGTCGGGAGCAGGCGGGTTCGCGCTCTCCGCAGGTTCACCGTCGTTCTTGGACGATCTGCGTTTCTGCTTTTCCTCTTGCTTCTTTTTCTTCGCGATCTCTTTCTGACGCTTCGCGAACTGATAGTTAGGCTTGGCCAACTGATTGTCTGCCTGTTAGATGAATGAACGCCGATTCTACTCTTGGATTGGCCACAATACTCTGGTTTAGGCGTTTGCAGCCTTTGCCCGCGGCGCGCGATATCCGCGTTCGGCCTACGGGAGACCTGCCTAGGTCAAACTCCGTCGGACTCGTAGATACGACCGCGGCGCCCGGCGACACGACTCACCTTATACGTTAACAACGCTCAACCTCGCGCGCTCAAGCGCGATAGCCGTGTCACGGCGGGTTTCGAATCCACTCGCCCTGTTTGGGAATCCCCTTGGTGACGAGGCTCCAACTTGCGCCGCTGTCGGTCGAGACTTCGTACTTCTCGAATGTTCCGGGAATCGTGACCAGATCGCCGGCGTTACTCTCGGTCTTGTTGTGCAGCGCGAAGTGCACGTGAAAGGAGCCGCAACCGGTGTTACCGGTGTCGCCGGCGTTCGCCAGTTTCGTACCGACCGCCACATTCTGATTCAAGCTCACCGCCGCCGTGCCCTTGACGTGATGCAGATACACGCCGATCTCATCGGGCGCGTGCCGCACGTCGACGTGATTCGCCGGATAACCGGAACAGGACGTCCGGTTGTTCTGCAGCTCGATCACCGGACCCGGAGCGGCGGCGTAGTACGGCTTGCCGTTGGTAGCGGACGCAGGCTGGCCGGCCAAGTTGAAATCCCACGCGAACGCCGCGCGCCCGGAGTGGCTGATCGTTCCTTGCCAGCCTTGGCCCACCGCCCACGCCTCGCCCTTGGGGAACGGCAATGTCAGCGCTACCTGGTTGTTCGGGAACTTCAGGAATTTTTCGTCGGCGGCGTTGTCGCGTGCTTGCGACACCAGCGCGGTGTGCGGAAACGGGCTGACCACGGTACCCGTCGACGTGATCGTCCGGTAAACCACCGGGCGCGCCAACTTCTGCGGTAAATTGCCGCCGCTCGGTGTCGCGGCGTCGAACGTCCAACCGGCGTGCAGGTTCGCTTCGTTGCCGAGCAGCCGCGGCGCGTTGATGAGCGACTGGATCTGATTTTGCGACAACGGCACGTTGAATACCGCGACATCGTCGATGAATCCGTAGTGCTGCGACTCCGCCGTTCCGGCGATCGGATTCCCGCCCGGTCGGCCCAAACGCAACGTTCCGGTCGGCGTCACGTTATCCACGGCAACCGCGCAACCAGGCATGCCCATCGGGCAAACGGATTGGCCGTCGAGAAAAAGCGCCAATGAATTATTCGTACGCACGAGCGCGAGGTGATGCCATTTGCCGGCTTGCAGATCCACGGTGCCATAGGTCGCCAGCGTATTACCATAGCGCGCCACCAGTGTGGTCGCATCGTTGTCCTTCGAAAGTTCGAACCCGCCGCCGGACGCCGCCATGATCGGCCCGACGTATGCCTTCGGATACTGCACCATGATGCGGGCGGCGAGCGTGAAGTTAGCCGCGTAAAACTCCGACATCGCGAGATCGGTTTGAACGTACTCGCGCCATCCCAGCGCGGCGGCATGATTGAGTTTCTTTTTGCTCGCGTCGTCGCACGCGGCGATAAGCCCGAGGACCACGATCGCCGGAATGCCCAGCCAGACCCAACGTCGCGAAAACAGTTCGTTGTGTCGCTTATGTGTATGCACGATAGACCTCCATGTAAGTATCGTCATTGGCTAACCCAAACTGCTACGGATCTTCCTCTGCGCCTCCTGCCCCGCTGGGCCGAAATTTACGGTCGATTGCCCGGACGGTACGGAGCGGGAGCTTCGCCGGGTTCCGCAATCACGGCCGGCGCTTTCAGGCGCTCGGCGATCGATGGATGTTCGGCCATTCCCGGGGTAAATTGCCGGCTCCGTTGCGGAAGTTTCGGCCACGGACCGTGAGCCCACGGTTTGTGCGCCGTGCCCGCCGCATTCGGCGCAAACGCCTTTACGTCGCCGGCGGCGCAGCGCACGCCGGCACCCTCGAGCATTTCTATCATCCAGCGCAGCGCGCCGTTTGAAAGCCCGCTCTCCGCACGATTGCTCGGATATCCGCCGCCGACGTCGGCGTGCGCTCCGGGGAATAGAACCTGCGTGACGTTCGCCGCCGCATCCCAAAACGTCGGCGTGAAATCGACGCGCATCTCATCGAGCGCCAGCGCATGAAAACCTTTGGTCACCTTGCCGCTGAGCTGAGTATCGGCGAACTTGAAGTTATCGAGGCGTGCGTCCTTCTTGTAGTTCGGCAACCCCATCGCACCGACCGTGTCCCAAACCGCCACCGACGCGATGCGATCAACCGGTGTTAGATCGGAATCCTTCAGTACGTCGCGGGTAAACAATTCCCGCGGATGGGCCAACGCCTCGACCGCGCGTACGAAAATATTCGGTCTGTTCTTGCTGGCCGCGCGATAGCGATACCACGCCTCCTTACCACAGCGATAGGCGAGCTCCTTGTCCTGCGTGATCTGCGGACCCAGAAGCCCTTGGGATACGATGAGACCGGCGAGCGCCCGCGCGGTGTAGGCGCCGCGGCTAAAACCGGCAATGTAGACGTGCGCGCCCGCTTCGTAATTGCGGGATATGAAGGTGTACCCGCGTACCACGCGCGCAATGATCCCGGATCCGAATGTCCCACCCATGATCTTCATGATCGGGTTGCTTGAATCGCCGACACCGTGAATGTACTTGGCGACCTGCACCTTGCTGCCGCCGCGCCATTGCTTTTCCTGCTCGCGCTCCGATTTCATCGCTCCGGCCGCGTCGGTTCCTTCGAGTGCCAGGAATAACTTGTAGACGTTGGTGTAGTCGGGCGAGCCATCCGCGTCCTGGTCCTGATCTGGGCTATTCCAGGTTCCGTCGGCTAAAAAAATAACGTTCTTCTCCATCGCACGCTCCTTTGCTCATCGTTGATACCGCAGGCCGAAGATAGAGCCACCGAAACCCTGCGTCGACGCCCGCAGCACGATCCCGCCGACAACATCCTGCCCCGCGACTCCCACGAAATCAACGCCGCCATCCTCCTCCGGGCTCGGAGCGGCT
>JBGPCS010000139.1:0-6906 GCA_041481875.1 Sulfurifustaceae bacterium | reverse complement strand
GTCCATGAATAACCACGTGCGATCCGATCGACGTGCCGTCCCCTATCTCGACGTCCGAGCCCAAGATCGAATACGCGCCGACCTCGACCTCCTGCCCCAATCTCGCGCGAGCGTCGACGATCGCGGTCGGATGTATCACGCCCCGATGCCCTTATACGTGCACATCAGCTCGGCACTGCAGCACAGTTCCCCGTCCACCGCGGCGGTGGTGTCGAACAACCATATACCCCTCATCTTGCGCTTGATCGTGACCTCGATGCGCAACTGGTCGCCGGGAACCACGGCGCGTTTGAACCGCGCGTTGTCGACACCGAGAAAATAGTACACCGACTCGTCGTTCGGCATCGTATCGAGCGTCTTCATCGAAAGAATGGCGCACGCCTGCGCCATGGTTTCGAGAATCAACACGCCCGGCATCACCGGCTGATGCGGAAAGTGGCCGGGGAAAAACGGCTCGTTGATGGTGACGTTCTTGATCGCGATGAGTCGCTTGTCCGTTTCGTAGTCGAGCACGCGATCGATCATCAAAAACGGGAACCGATGCGGCAAATATTTGCGCACCTCGCGGATGTCCAAGGGATTCAAGTTCGCTCCTCTTTCAATTTCTTCACTTCTTCCTCTAGATCACGCAAACGTTGGAACAACTCGTCGAGCCGACGTAGCCGAACCGCTTGACGGCGCCAGCGCGACGCCGGTTCCGCCGGAATCGCCGAGGAATAAACACCGGGCTCGGCGATGGAACCGGCGACCAGCGAGGTGCCGAGCACGTGCACGTCGTCGGCGATCGTCAGATGATCGGCGATGCCGACTTGCCCGCCGAAGGTGCAGCGCCGGCCGATGACGGTGCTTCCGGCAACGCCGACGCAAGCCGCCATCGCCGTGTGTTCTCCGATTCGAACGTTGTGCGCGATCTGAACCAAATTGTCGAGCTTCACGCCGTCGGCGATCTCGGTGTCGCTCAACGTACCCCGATCGATCGTCGTGTTGGCGCCGACTTCGACATCATTGCCGATGACGACGCGTCCGAGCTGCGGAATCTTGATCCAGCGGCTGCCGTCTTTCGCGTAACCGAAACCCTCGCCGCCGACCACCGCGCCGGAATTCAGCAGACACCGCTCGCCGATCACGCAGCGATCGCCGATCCACACGTGACCGACCAGACGCGTGCCTGCGCCGATCCGCGCTTCGCGCCCGATGTAACAACCGGCGCCGATCTCGGCCCCGTCATCGATGACGGCTCCCGCTTCGACCACCGTCCGCGGACCGACGCTTGCTCGTTCCGACACGCGCGCCGATGCATCGACAACGGCGGTTGGATGCACTCCAACGGGCGCCGTCGGCGCGGGATGCAGAAACGCGGCGATCCGTGCGAAACAAAGCTGCGGCTGATCCACGACGATCGCATTTCCGGCGTACTCTCTGGCATCGGCTTCGGTCAGGATCAGCGCGGACGCCTGCGTCGCGTCGAGGCGACGCCGGTGTTTCGGATCGTTCACGTAGGAAATTTGTTTCGCTCCGGCGCGATCGAGCGCGGCGACTCCGGTGATTTCGACGTCGCCCGCGCCGCGCAACCGCCCTCCAAACCGCCGGGCGAGCTCTGCCAGGGTGGCCGCCATCGTCGCGCTACTTCTTCCCCAGCTTCTTCAAGATCTTCTCGGTCAGGTCAACCTTCGGGCTCGCGTAGATCGTGCCTTCGTGCAGGATCAAGTCGTAGTTCTCTTGCTTGGCGATCTCCACGATCGCCTTGTAGACGACTTTTTGCAGTGCGGCGAGCTCCTCGTTGCGCCGAAGATTGTAGTCTTCGCGGAATTCCTGCGTCTCGCGCCGCGAATCGCGCTTGAGCACCACGATCTCGTGCTCCTTGGCGCGCCGCTCAACGTCCTTCAGCAGCAGCCCGTTCTTCTCGAGATCGTCCTCCAGCTGCTTAATGCGCGACTGCGTCGCGACGAGCTTCTTGTCGCGCGGCCCGAATTCCGTCTCGAGCTTCTTCAGCGCGGCCTGACCCTGCGGCGCTTCCTCGATCACTTTGACGGCATTGACGTAACCGACCTTAAGCTCCTGCGCGCGCACCTGCGCGGCGAGAGACAGCGAAGCGCTGAGCGCGAAAAACCACAGCGATATGATGAGGCGATGTTTCAAACGAACCTCTGATCAGCGAAACGGAACGCCGAGTGTAAACTGGAGCTTCTCGGTGCGATCGCCCGGCTTGTCGTTCAGCGGTTTCGCATAGCTGAACGCCAGCGGGCCCACCGGCGAAAACCAATTAAACGCCAAACCCGCGGAATAACGCAACTCCCCGAGATCGAACGGTTGGCCGCTTCCGTATACTTGTCCGGTGTCGACGAACACGCTCATGCGCATCGACTTGTTGTCGAGTGCCATGCCGGGGACGGGAAAGAAGAACTCCAGATTGCCTAACACGCGTCGGTTACCCCCGACCGGCAGTTCCACCGTATTGGTGACAACGCCGTTCGCGTCGCGCGTGATGCTGAGATCCTTCGGTCCGAGCGTACTCGATCGGTAGCCGCGGACCGTGGTACTGCCGCCCGCGTAGAAGTTCTTGAAAAATGGCAACGTCTGCGTGTTGCCGTAACTGTCGCCGTAGCCAAGCTCGACGCGCCCGCGCAAGCTGGTCATCTCGGTGAGCGGCCAGTAGCGGCCGATCAAGTAATTCAGCTTGTAGTATTCGATGTCGCTGCCGGGGACCGTAGCCTCGCCGCTGATGCGTTGCAACGTGCCACGGGTCGGGAAAATGAGACTGTCCAGACTGTCGCTCGACCACCCGAGGGTGAGTCGCACGGATTGCACCGGCGAACCTTCGGCGGCGACGAAATCCTTGGCCACCTGGGCGCTCGTGTCCCGGGTTTCGATCGCGATACTTTCGTAATCCAAACCAAGGTTCAAGCGGTTGAATTCGGTCAACGGAATTCCCCAAAACACCCCAGCGCCCACGGTCTTGGTGTTGTACGCCGAGATATCGAGCCGGCTCGTATCGACCGAGTTCGAGAACAAATTGAAACCGCGGCTTACGCCTTCCGGCGTGTAATACGGGTTCACGTAACGAAGATTGAAGTTGCGCGTCGCCTGCGTATTGTCGACGCGAAACGACAACTCCTTGCCGGTCCCGAAGAGATTGCTTTCGGTCACGCTCGCATTGATGCCGATGCCTTGATCGGAATAGCCGATCCCGAACATGAGGCTGCCGGTCGAGCGCTCCTTAACCGTTATATTCACGTCGACCTGATCGGAAGTACCCGGTACCGCGGGGGTTTCCACGTTCACGTCCTCGAAAAATCCCAAGCGCTGCAAACGCTCGCGCGAACGTTTGATTTTATCGGCCGAGTACCACGTGCCCTCGAGTTGACGCAACTCGCGCCGCAGGACTTCGTCATGCGTCGCGACGTTCCCGGAAAAGTTAACGCGCCGCACATACGTGCGCCGCCCCGGGTCGACGAAGAAATTGAAGCTCACGGTGCGAGCGTCCTTGTTCACCTCCGGAACCGCGTTGACGTTCGCGAACGCGTACCCGTCGTTCGCCAGACGATCGGAAATGCGCTTCGTGGATTCCGTCACTTCCTTGCGCGAAAAAACCGCCCCCGCCTTCAAGCTGATCAGCGCGCGCAGTTCCGCTTCCGGAACCGGAAATTTGCCCGTCATGCGGACATCGGAGATGGCGTAGCGTTTACCTTCGATGAGGTTGACGGTGATGTAGATGTCTTCCTTGTCCGGCGTGATCGACACCTGTGTCGACTCGACGTTAAATTCGAGGAAGCCCTGGTCTTGGTAGAAATTCTTCAGGCGCTCAAGGTCGCCCGAAAGCTTTTGCTTCGAATACTGATCGCGGCTCGAGAATATCGCCCACCAGGACGCGGGACCGAGCGTGAACAAGTCGAGCAGTTCCGTATCGCGAAATTCCTGATTGCCGACGATGGTTATCTCCCGGATCCGCGCCGGCGGCCCTTCGGTGACGGCAATCTCGATATCGACGCGGTTGCGCTCGAGCGGCGTGATCGTCGGCTTTATGACCACCGCGTAAAATCCACGACTGAAATACTGAGTGCGCATCTCCTGCTCCACGCGGTCGAGCAGCGACCGATTGAAGATGCGCCCTTCCGTCAAGCCGATTTCCTTCAACCCTTTCTTCAGATCGTCCTGCGAGAACTCGTGGGTGCCGGTGATGCGAACCCCGGCGATCGACGGCCGCTCGATGACGGAAACGATGAGCACATCGCCCCGGCGCTCGAGGCGCGCGTCCTTGAAGAAACCGGTTTTGTACAAGGCGCGAATGGCGTCTTGAGCGCCCTTCTCGGTCACCGTGTCGCCGACTTTGATCGGGAGGTAATTGAAAATCGTACCGACGGAAATACGCTGCACGCCCTCCACGCTGATGTCCTTCACGACAAAGGACTCGAGGGAATGGGCCAGCGCGGGCAATAGGGCGATAACAAGCGCCGCAATAAATCGATTCATTATGGTTATGGGTACGCGGCGTTGAAGACGTCTAGTTGAATATCCTTGTGAGATCGTTGTAGAACGCGAGAATCATGAGCCCGGCGAGCAGCGCGATGCCCACTTGCTGACCGAAGAGCATCACCCGTTCGGAGACCGGACCTCCCTTGATCGCTTCGATCACATAGTACATGAGATGCCCGCCGTCCAAGACCGGTATCGGCAACAAATTGAGCACGCCGAGGCTGATGCTGATGACCGCGAGAAACATCAAAAACTGAACCCCACCGCTCTTGGCCGAGTAGCCCGCGTACTGCGCGATCGTGATGGGGCCGCTGATGTTCTTGCTCGATATCTCGAGCGTCACCATGCGGTAGAGCATGTCGAACGTGAGCGCGGTCATCGCCCAGGTATTTTGCAACGATTCCCCGAGCGCCGGTAGCGGCGCGAGCTGCACCCGCGCGCGCAGCTCCGGTGGGATGTCCCCGATCTGCGATGACACCTTCACATTGATGAAGCCGACCGTGCGCTCGCCTTGCGTCCTCGCCTCGGGTGTTACCTGAAACGTCAGACGTTGACTGTCTCGCTCGACCTCCATCGTCACTGTCTGACCCGCCCGTGGCGCGATGAGCGTGATAATGTCTTCGCCGCTCTTGACGGATTGCCCGGCGATGCGCACGACACGATCCCCGACTTGGATTCCCGCCCGTTTCGCCGGCCCGTCTTCCAGGCCCGCGATCATCGTCAACACCTCCGGCAGCCTCGGGAATAGTCCGATCCCCCGCTCCATCAGCGCCGCATCGACGGCCGACGGGGGCAGGCTGCGAAGATCCAATCGACGCGTTTGAGCCCGCCCTTGCGAATCCTTGACCTGAACGATCACCTCCGAGCGATCGAGCGCGCGCTGAAAGATATACAACCGCCGCTGTCCCCAGCTCTGCACATCGTCGCCGTCGATCGCCACTAGCTCGTCGCCGACCTGGAACCCGCCGCGCTGCGCGATTGACTCGTCTGCGACTTTCCCCACGATCGGGCGGATACCTTCGACGCCGATCAAATACACCGCCCAGTAGGCGAGAATCGCGAATAGAAAGTTGAAAACCGGCCCGGCGGCGACGATGGGGAAGCGCTTCCACAACGGCTGGCGATTGAACGCGCGATGCACTTCCCCTTTTGCAACCGGCCCCTCGGTTTCGTCGAGCATCTTCACGTAACCGCCGAGCGGCAACATCGCAACGACGAGTTCGGTTCGATCGGGACCGATATAGCGCCGCCACAGCGGCTTGCCGAAGCCGACGGAGAATCGCAGCACCTTTACGCCGAGGCGCCGTGCCACCCAGTAGTGCCCGAATTCATGCACCACGATCAAAACGCCGAGCGCGACCACAAAGGCGGCGATGTAGAAAAGAATATCGATCATAGAACTCCTTGACTCTTTCGAGCGGCGCCGACCGCTATGAGTTCCTCGGTAACCTGTCGCGCGCGTTCATCGTGCGCTAACACTTGCTCCAGCGTTTGATCCGGTCCGGCGGGCACTTCATCGAGCGCGCCCTCGATTAATCGCGAAATATCGGTGAACGCGATGCGCCGCTCGAGAAAAGCGGTTACCGCGACTTCATTGGCGGCGTTCAGTATCGCCGGCATCGTGCCACCGGCTATCGCGGCGTCGCGCGCCAGACGCAGGCACGGAAAGCGCTCGAGATCGGGCGGGGCAAAGTCGAGTCGCGCCGTTTCGAGCAGATCGATCGGGCGCGCGCCGGACTCGATGCGCTCCGGCCACGCCAGCGCGTGCGCGATCGGGATGCGCATGTCCGGATTCGCCAGCTGCGCCAGCACCGAACCGTCGCTGTATTCCACCATTGAATGAATCACGCTTTGCGGGTGAATGACGATTTCAATTTGATCGGGCGCGACGCCGAATAGACGACAGGCTTCGATCAGCTCGAGTCCCTTGTTCATCAGCGTCGCCGAATCGACGGAAATCTTCCGACCCATATTCCAGCGCGGATGCGCGCAGGCCTGCTCCGGCGTCACGTGCGCCAGCTGCGGCGCGGGCATCGTGCGAAACGGCCCGCCCGAGCAGGTGAGCAGGATCCGTCTCACGCCGCGCGGCGTCTCGCCCGGAACGAAGTTGGGCGGCAAACATTGGAAGATCGCATTGTGTTCGCTATCGATCGGCAGCAACACCGCGCCGCCCGACCGCGCCGCCTTTATCAATAGATTGCCGCCGATGACCAGCGGCTCCTTGTTCGCCAGCAGCACGCGCTTGCCGGCGCGCACTGCTGCCAGTGTCGGCCGCAAACCGGCGGCACCGACGATGGCCGCAACGACGATCGGCGCGTCCGCGAGCGCCGCCACCGACTCCAGCTCCGCAGCGCCCGCGCGCACTTCCGTGCTCAGACCGACGGCACGCGCGCGGGTCGCGAGCGCCGTGGCGGCGCCGGCGTCCAACATGAC
>JBGPCS010000138.1:0-6960 GCA_041481875.1 Sulfurifustaceae bacterium | reverse complement strand
GGATGATTTGCACGCATGGTTGTTAGCCGGGCATTGGCCCACCCAGCCGCAACACAAACCGCAACACAGACGGACATCGATTGGCCGGGGCCCCGATCACCTGGTGTGATAAGGACCCGGCCAACCGCCACATCACGTTAGGATTTTCCCTCTTGGTGCACGTGCGACGCCTCCGTAACGGCCTTCGCACTCTGAGCAAGACCTGATAACGGCGCATACGGGGAAGGATGGGAACCGCCCGTTTTGTTACTCAGCAGTCTCGGCGCCGCCTTGAGCACCGAGGTAGATTTGATCATCGCGCCCCGCACATCCTGCGCCATTTCCGCCCGCCACTCGGGGGCAGTCGCGCCGGCGGCGCATCGCTCCCCAATGTCTCCGATCGCGTAGTCCCACAACGGCACGACACCCATGTGCAACGCCGGCGGCTGGTCTCGTTCAAAAAACCGATTTGGTGGAGATGCCCAACGTGTGTCTCCCAGCGCGCTTTCCAAGTCCAGCGGGACCGGAATAGGCCAAAAATTGAGGCCCAGACGATTCGTCATATAGTGAGATACCGACGGATTCGCCCAAGCGAACAAGAAATCCACCTCGGCAAGCATGCAATACTGCAGCGCGCTATAGAGAATGGGCTGCGCGGCATGCGTCTTAACGGAGGCGAACCGGCCGAACTCCGCGACGCGTTCGCGATTGAACCCAATGAACTGCTTCATGCGGTCGGAAAGGCGAAAATAGCGCTCCGAGGCGATTTGTTCGTGCCTCGCGGCAAACGTTAATCCCCCCGTCGCTACGATCTCCCCAGCCTCTTTGGCAACGAAGAAAACATCCGGCGCAACCGTCCAGTGTGTACCGTAGCTCCGCTCATAAACTTCACCACAGAACTGCAACGCGGCGCTAATTTCCGATTCCGTCTGCGCCAACGACATTGTAATGCGCGACCGAGTAACGCTCATCATGCTCTCCTTGCAACAGTCAACCGAGCCACTTAGCCGTTCCGTGCGAGCGCCGCGTGCGTCATTTAGGTTTCTTGCGCACGATTCGTCTGCCACGCCAGCCCGGTACCGGTCCTGTTCGCGATCGGTGTCGCTCATCGCAACACGACGACCCCTGTCCCGCATACTCAATTGTAGTTCTACATCCCAGCATCGCGAGCTTGGCGCCCGTCGATCGTCACTCGCCCTCGCGCGCCCGTCGCTACGCGGAACCTCGCCCGTCTCATCGAGCCCATTTGCGTAACCATCCGCCGCCGGCCAGCGCGGCGTTCGGCTGCATGGACGTCTATGTTCGGCCCGAGCCCACGGATAAGAACGTCAAAGACCCGTTTCACCTCACCCCTGTTTCGCTAAAGACAACGTTTGCACCGCCGGTTAGATTCCCTGCTCGAGCTCTCGACCTTCGCACAACCACCGTAGCCGGCGCGGCGTGCTCCGGTGCAGCCATCCAAGCGGTCCCATCGAGGAGTGCTGCGGACAGCACCCGCAGCGCCGATGACCGGCGCATGACTGCGATAGGCACGATTCACCCACAGCGTCCATCGGCTCGGTTCGAAGCCTACCGTCCACCCAGGCGACCGGCGAACTGCGGACCCATCACTGCCTCTGAGGGACGCGGCTCGGTTCGCCAATCTTTGATGGTGGGGCACTCCACCCCGAGGTACGACGCGCCGAAGTGCCTGCCGTAAGATTTGCGGACCTTCCGTTCGACCGCCGTTTTGTACCGTTCAGTCTATACTCAACCTCAGGAGAGACAGCCAAAAATGGTGTCTGGTCCGATACTTGCACGTTTTTCTCCAACGGAAAACCACAGACAAGTTAGCCATGGCACAGGCCCCGGTCATGAACCAAACGAGCAGCGACGAAAAACCTTGGGTGCTCGTCGTGGACGACTCGCGGGTCGTCCGGCGCACCATCCTCAATACGCTAGGCCCGGTGTTTCACGTCCTTGAAGCCGGCGACGGCGTAGCTGGCTGGCGCACACTGCGCCAGAACAGCCGCATCGAAGTCGTGATCAGCGACATCCAGATGCCGGAGATGGACGGCTACAGTCTGATTTGCAAAGTGCGCGCGGTCGACGACCCGGCGCTGCGCGAGATTCCGATCATCGTTATCACGAGTGCCGAGGACGAGATTACTCGCGAACGCGCTTACGCCTGCGGCGCGAACGACTTCATCCTAAAGCCGTTCCATGCGGACCAACTCCTTAGTTGCGTGCGCAGTCAAATCGACGAATACCGCAAGACCGCGACGGCGCTCACCGCCTCGTCCGCGGCGAAGGTGTCAGCGCGACCGAGCGCCGAAGTCATTCCGATCACGATTGCCGACACCGGCCCGGGCACGCTGGAGACCGCCCTCGAGCACATCGATACCGGTTTGGAAATATTGCGCGGCTTGAAAACCGCGAGCATTGCGCCCGAGGCGTTGAATCTGGTGATGCGTTTCCTGCCGCTGCTCAAATATTGCAATACTAAATTCAATCTCGGCATGGACCGCGAGATTGCGGCGGTTCAGCAACGCATCGCCGCCGCGCGCGTGACGTCTTCGCGAACGCTGAACTGAGCGATCCGCTGAGCTGCGGTCGGTAGGCATCGCGGGCGGTAGAAAGACAGTCTGCTAGAACGGCGCCCGGGACCGGACATACCGGACGCTCTCCCGAGTACGTGCGTTTACGCGCTCGCCCGCTTCGCCAGTTCCTGCTCTTGCAAAGCGCGCCACATCACCTTGCCCGTTCCCGACTTTGGAATTGTGTCGACGAATTCGACGACGCGCGGATATTTGTAGGCCGCCATCTGCCGGCTCGCCCAGCCGATGATGTCCTGCTCGCTGATCTTGCCGCGCTGCTCCGGCCACAGCACGACGAACGCTTTCACGGTTTCGCCGCGGTGCGAATCATTCGTTCCGACGACGCAAACCTCCAAAATGGCCGGATGCTGGTACATCATCGTTTCCACCTCCGCGGGCCAGACCTTGAAGCCGGAGGCGTTGATCATTCGCTTCAGTCGATCGGTCATGAAGAAATAGCCGTCCTCGTCGGTGCGGCCGAGGTCACCGGTGCGAAAGAAACGCAATCCATCGATTTCAACGAATGCTTCTTCCGTCGCCTTCGGGTTGTTCCAGTAGCCGCGAAAGACCTGCGGACCGCGCACGACGATCTCGCCGATTTCCCCGGACGGCAGTTCGCGCCACGTTGAGGTGTCGACGACGCGCGCTTCGACGTTGCAAATCGGGATACCGAGGCATTGGCGCTTGGGACGCTGCGGCGGGTTCGTGTGCGTGGGTGCGATCGTCTCCGATAGGCCATAACCTTCGACGTAGGTCAGTCCGCAAAGCTCGTGCAAACGTTTTGCGACAGCCTCGGGCATCGCGGCGCCGCCGCCGTTGATCTGAGTGATGCTCGAAAGATCATATTCGCCGAGGCGTGGATTGGCGAGAAAATCGATCATCATCGTCGAGATGGTTTTCCATGCCGTCACGCGGTAGCGCTGAATCAGCTGCGCCGCGACGTCCCGATCCCAGCGCGGCAGCAATACGATGGTGCTGCCGGTGTACAGCGGACCGTTCATGCTGCTTTGCATCCCGGTCACATGGAAGAGCGGCAGGACGGCGAGGCGCACGTCGTCCGGTGTGTAACCGAACCAATGCTCGCCCGCGACGATGGTGTGCATGACCCCGCGATGCGTGTGCATGCAGCCCTTCGGCTGCCCCGTGGTGCCCGAGGTGTACGGCATGACCCCCAAATCATCCGGACCCACGCTAAGCGCCCCCGGCCGCCGGTCAAGCGACAGCGCGTCGACCCACAAAGTCACTCCATCATCTTCTATCCGTTGCCGCGGCGCGCGGACAAAATCCGGCATCGACAGCTCGGTCGGTCGTATCAAGTAATCGGAATAGGCGCCGACGACGGCATGCTTCAATCCGGTCCCGAGCAGCGGCTTGACCCGCGGATACAGGTCTTGCGTCGTGAGTATCGTCGTCGCGCCGGTGTCGGTGACGTAGTGCTCGAGCTCGTTCGTGAGGTTCATCGAGTTCACCGGCACCACGACCGCGTTCGCGCGCAAGATGGCGTAATAGCCGAGCACGAACTGCGGACTGTTCTGCGTGTATAGAAGAACCCGGTCGCCTTTCTTTACGCCGCAACTATGCTCGAGAAATCCGGCGAGCCGCTCGGCCTCATCGCGAAACTCGGCGAACGTGAGCGGTGTGTCATAGAAAATCAGGAACGGCTTGTGGGGATAGCGCGTGGCTGAAACCTCCACGTTGTAGTAGAGGCTCGTTTCGGGCAACACGAGATTGCGCGGCAGCGACGGCGGCCAGTGGACGAAGTGGCGGTCGGACATGCGATCTAGTCTTTAGGCACTCGCCTGCTTGCTCATCTCGCGTTCTTGCAGCGCGCGCCACTGCACTTTACCGGTGGCCGACTTCGGCAACGTATCCACGAACTCGACGATACGCGGGTACTTATAGGCCGCCATGTTTTTCGAAGCCCAATCGATAATCTCCTGCGCCGTCACTTTGCCGCGCGCCTCGGGCCGCAATACTACAATCGCCTTCACTGTTTCGCCACGGTACGCGTCGCGGGCGGCGATAACGCACGCCTCCTGGATCGCCGGGTGTTGGTACATCATGTTCTCGACCTCGGCCGGCCAAACCTTGAAGCCGGAGGCATTGATCATCCGCTTTAGTCGATCGACGAGGAAGTAATAGCCTTCTTCGTCGGCACGGGCTAAGTCGCCGGTGCGGAAAAAACGCTTGCCGTCGACTTCGACGAAACACGACTTGTTGGCCTCGGCGTTGTTCCAGTAGCCGCGAAAAACCTGCGGCCCACTCACGATGATTTCTCCGACCTCACCGGCCGGCAGCTCCTTGAACGTAACCGGATCAACGACGCGCGCTTCGGTGTTGCAGAGGGGAATGCCCAAACACTGCTTCTTCGGCCGATCCGTGGGATTGATATGCGTCGGCGCCATCGTTTCGGACAGCCCATAGCCCTCGACAAAGCTTATCTTGAACTTGTCGAGCAGGCGCTGCGCGACCGCCTCCGGCATCGCGGCACCGCCGCCGTTGATGCGATTCAGGCTGGAGAGATCGTATTGATCGATCTTCGGATTGGCCAAGAAGTCGACGACCATCGTCGGAATGCAGTTCCACGCCGTTATCTTGTAGCGCTGCATGAGCTGCGCGGCCGCTTCGCGGTCCCAACGCGGCAGAACGACGACGGTGTTCGCACTATAGATCGGCCCGTTCAAACCGCCCTGCATGCCGGTGACATGGAACCACGGCAGCACCGCAAGCCCTACTCCGCTCGGGTCGTGGCCGAACCATTCGATACCCGCGACCATGGTGAACATCACGGTGCGATGTGTATGCATGCAGCCTTTCGGGTGGCCGGTGGTTCCGGAGGTGTAGGGCATCACGCAAAGATCGTCCGGGCCCGCCGTCAGCGAACCCGGGGCGAGGTCGCGTGCCATCGCGTCGGTCCAGAGCGTGACGCCCGCGTCCTTGATCGGTACGCGCGGCGCGGTGACGAGCTCGGGCACCTTCAGATCGGTCGGCTGCCGCAGATAGTCGGAATACGCCGCTACCACTACGTTCTTTAGCTCGCGACCGATGAGCGGCTTCACCTGCTCATATAAGTCCTGTGCCACGATCGCCGTGGTCGCGCCGCTGTCCGTGACGAAATGGCGCAGCTCATTGGTGAGGTTCATCGGATTCACCGGGACGACGACGGCATTCGCTCGCAGAATCGCGTAGTACCCGATCGCGAACTGCGGACTGTTCTGCATGAACAGCAGCACCCGGTCGCCCTTTTTCACGCCGCACTGCTGCTCCAGGAACCCGGCGAGCCGCACCGCCTCGTCGCGAAACTCGCTGAACGTGACCGCGGTATCGTAATAAATCAGGTACGGCTGCTTGGGATAGCGGACGGCCGAGACCTCGGCGTTAAAGAAAATATTGGTCTCGGGTACGGTGATGTCGTGCGGCAAGTTTTTCGGCCAGTAGGCGAAATGGCGATCGGACATGGCTCTCCTCCTCTTATGTATTTCTAATAATAATTTAGCCTCGGATCGAACGACGCGCGAGACCGCGAGTGCGGGAACTGGGCAAATGTCTAAGGATCTGGATCACCGTTCAACGCTTTCGGGCTGATATCGCTATCGCTTCTTCATTGCTTGTGCCGGCGCAATTCCATCTTGGCGATCTGACTGCGATGTACCTCATCCGGACCGTCCGCCAGCCGTAGGGTGCGCGCGCCGGCGTACGCCTTGGCCAAGTACCTATCGGTCACGCCGCCGCCGCCGTACGCCTGGATCGCCCAGTCGAGGATCTTGCACACCATCGTGGGAGCGGCGACCTTGATCATCGCGATCTCCTTCGCCGCGACCTTGTTGCCGACCGTGTCCATCATGTAGGCGGCGTTGAGCACCAGCAGGCGGGTTTGATCGATCATGATACGCGCCTCGGCGATGCGCTCTTGCGTTACACCCTGCTCGGACACCGGCTTACCGAACGCGACGCGTTTCATCGTGCGCTTGCACATCATCTCCAGCGCCCGCTCGGCGACGCCGATACTGCGCATGCAGTGATGGATGCGACCCGGACCAAGACGCCCCTGTGCGATCTCGAAGCCTCGGCCCTCACCGAGCAGCACCGCCGACACCGGCACCTTCACGTTCTCGAACAGCAGTTCCGCGTGACCGTGGGGTGCATCGTCGAAACCGAACACCGGGAGATGACGCAGAATCTTGATGCCGGGCGTATCCATGGGAACGACCAACATCGACTGCTGCTTGTGGCGATCCGGACTGTCGGGATTGGTCTTGCCCATGAAGATGAGCACTTTGCAGCGCGGGTCGTTCGCGCCCGACGTCCACCATTTGTGCGCGTTGATGACGTACTGATCGCCCTGGCGCACGATGCTCGCCTGAATGTTCGTCGCATCGCTCGACGCGACCGCCGGCTCCGTCAT
>JBGPCS010000137.1:0-6999 GCA_041481875.1 Sulfurifustaceae bacterium | reverse complement strand
GCGACGGCGAGCGATTTCGAGCGCTTGTTCCGGCGCCATCTCGTGAACCTGTATCAACTGCTGGGCGTCGAGCCTCCACAGTACCTGTCGACCGTCTTCACCCGCGGCGCCGGACTACCGCTGCACGGCGGCACGATGCGACCCGGCGGGCCGACCGCTTGAGGGCGGCGGTCGCCGCGACGCCGCGGTTCTTAAACCGTCATCCCGTTGTATCTTTGCAACCTAACGACGTCACAAGTGAACACGATCTTCGATAAGCGCCGCGCGGGCGTGCTGCTGCATCCCACGTCCTTCCCGAGCGGCGGTCTCGGTTCCGACGCCGTCCGTTTTCTCGACTTCATGCAGGCGGCCGGATTGAGCGTGTGGCAAACGCTTCCAATCGGTCCGACGCATGACGACGGCTCGCCGTATAACGCGCTGTCGGTTAGCGCGATCGGATCGCAACTGATCGACTTCCGGCAGTTGGTGGAGAACGGCTGGCTCTCGCACCCGCCGTCTTCCGCCGCGCGCGCGATGCGGCGGACCGCGCTCGCGAAAGCGCATGAAGGCTGGCAGGCGGTCGGTTCGCGCGAGGATCACGCGGCGTTCGATGAATTTTGCCGCCGCGAGCGCGGTTGGCTGCGGGAGTACGCGCTTTACGAGGCATTACGCGAGGAAAACGGAACGAGACCGTGGTGGCAGTGGCCCGCGCCGTTGCGCGATCGGGATCAGCAGGCGCTGCGCGCGGCGGGCGAGCGGCTCGCTCGCCAATTGACGGACGTTTACTTCGAGCAGTTTGTCGCGGCGACGCAATGGCAAGCTCTGCGCGAGCAAGCGCGCCGTCGCGGCGTCTTGCTCTTCGGCGATATGCCGATCTTCGTCGCGCACGACAGCGCGGAAGTCTGGGCGCAGCGTGCGTGTTTCAAACTCGATGAAACCGGATGGCCGCGAGTTGTCGCGGGCGTGCCGCCGGATTATTTTTCGAAGACCGGACAACGTTGGGGCAATCCGCTGTATAACTGGGACTATCTGAAGGCGCATGGGTTTGAATGGTGGACCGCCCGCCTCGCAACCGAGCTGTCGCGTTTCGATATCGTGCGCGTGGACCACTTCCGCGGATTCGAAGCGTATTGGGAAATTCCCGCGAATGCCGAAACCGCCGTGAGCGGCCGGTGGGTAAAAGCGCCCGGTAAGGAGTTGTTCGATGCGTTCGTTGCCCGCTTCGGCGAGTTGCCCCTGGTCGCGGAGGATTTAGGATTCATCACGCCGGAGGTTCGCGCGCTGCGCGAGCGCTACGGTTTGCCGGGCATGGCGATTTTGCAGTTCGCGTTCGACGGCGGTTCAACCAACCCATATCTGCCGCACAACATCGCGTGCGATCATGTGGTCTATACCGGTACGCATGACAACGACACGACGCTCGGATGGTTCGATGGCCTAAACGCCAAGCAACAGCAGCGCGTGCGAGAGTACCTGAGCAGCGACGAACCGATGCCGTGGCTCCTCACGCGCATCGCGTTGATGTCGGTCGCACACCTCGCGATCATTCCGTGGCAGGATTTACTCGGCCTCGGCCACGGCCACCGGATGAACACACCCGGCACGAGTGCCGGCAATTGGCGCTGGAGTTTCGACTGGTCGGTTATTCCATCTGATTTGGCGACGCGCCTGCGGGGACTGGTGGAGATGTATGGTCGCGGGGTAGCGGGCGATTCGGATTGAATCGAATCGCCTTCGGTATTTCATATCGCAGCGCTAAACACGCCGGCGGGCTACTGACTGGCTCGCTCCACGGAGCTCGACTTTGATGATGACGGCAACTACGACGGCAACACCAACTCCTACGCGTAGGTTCGCTCACCCGGCGTCACGCCGTGCACGATAGCGTCGCATGAAACCCGTCGTCGTGTTGGTCGGTCGGCCCAACGTCGGCAAGTCCACGCTGTTCAATCGTCTCACTCGTAGTCGCGCCGCTATCGTCGCGGACGAGCCGGGGGTGACGCGTGATCGTCAATATGGCGACGGTATTATCGGCGACCGGCCTTATTACGTCGTCGACACCGGGGGCATTTCTCAGAGCCTAAGCAGCCGCGTCGGTGCCCGCGGACTGCACGAGCAGATTGTCATCCAAATCCGTCAGGCGCTGACCGAAGCGGACGCGATCGTGTTCCTCGTCGACGCCCGCGAGGGGCTCAATCCGCTCGATCGGGAAATCGCCGACGATCTTCGCCGGACTGGAAAACCGGTGACGCTTGCGGTCAACAAGAGCGAGGGAATGGACGGCTCGATCGCCGCCAGCGAGTTTCATGCACTTGGGCTCGGTTCGCCTTGGTCGATTTCATCGGCGCACGGTGAAGGCGTGGAGGAGCTGATGGAAGTCGCGCTCGCTCCGTTGCCGCGCGCTGCCGATGTTCCGGTATCGAACGGCGTTGCGCGCGTCGCGGTGATTGGCCGCCCGAATGCCGGCAAGTCGACGCTGGTCAATGCTTTCTTGGGCGAAGAGCGTGTCATCGTGTCGCACGAACCGGGCACGACGCGCGACAGCATCTATGTGCCGCTGGAGCGCAGTGGAAAGTCCTACGTGTTGATCGACACCGCCGGCGTGCGCCGCCGCGCGCGCGTTACCCAGGCGATCGAGAAGTTCTCGGCCATCAAGACCCTGCAGGCGCTGGATGAAGCGAATGTCATCGTTCTCGTGTTGGACGCCAAGGAGGGCATCGGCGAACAAGACGCGACGCTCGCCGGCTACGTGCTGCGGCGCGGCCGTGGCCTCGTCGTCGCGCTCAACAAGTGGGACACGCTCGATCGGAGCGGGCGCGACTGGATCAAGCGGGAGCTCGAACGCAAACTGGCGTTCCTCGACTTTGCTCCGGTGCACTATGTCTCGGCGTTGCACGGAACCGGGGTGGGCGCGTTGTTTCCGTCGATCGATCGAGCCTTCGCTTCGGCGAACCGCGTGCTGCCCACCTCGCGCCTCAATCGAGTGCTCCAGACGACGGTCGCGGCCACTCCGCCGCCGATCGTGCGCGGGAGGCGCATACGCCTGAAGTTCGCGCATCAGGGCGGTCGAAACCCACCGCTCATCGTCGTGCACGGCAACCAAGTTCGGTCGCTGGCGCCCTCGTATCGGCGCTACTTGGCAAGCGCGTTTCGGGACGCGTTCGATCTGGTTGGCACGCCCGTGGTGATTCAGTGCAAGGAAGGCGAGAACCCATTTCAGGAGCGATCCTCGCGCCGCAAAGGCCGTAAACGCTAGTCAGCGGCGGGAGCCTATTCGCGCTTACCGCTGCGGCGAAAATGAGACCGGTAGCATGCGTGGGCTATAGTTAGCTACGAGAACGGTATTCGCAATCCGATAGCGGACGGGTCCGATCGGCCGCTACGCAGAGAGGTTTTCCGTTGGCGGCATATCACGAAAATGCGTTGCAGCCTGGCTCGACTCTGGCCGAGTACACGATCGAGTCGGTGTTGGGTTACGGCGGCTTCAGCATCACATACCTCGCGAGCGACGCCGCTCTCGGCGCGCACGTCGCGATCAAGGAATATTTGCCGCAGGAAATCGCCGCGCGCGATCAAAACACCGCGTTGGTGATCCCACTGGCGTCCAAGGACGCGATCCGGCACTACCACTGGGGTCTCAAAAACTTTGTGAAAGAGGCGCGCGCGCTCGCCCGCTTCAAGCACACCAATATCGTGCGCGTGCTGCGTTTCATCGAAGCGAACGGCACCGCTTACACCGTCATGGAGTACGAGCAGGGACAGACCTTGGCCCAGTACCTCAAGGCGTCCGGCCATCGCCTCGATGAGTCCAATTTATTGCGCATCGTTATGCCGATATTGAATGGCCTGCATGCGGTGCACGAAGTGGGCCTGCTGCATCTCGACATTAAGCCGGAAAATATTTATCTACGGCAGGATGGTAGCCCGATCCTCATCGACTTCGGCTCCGCGCGCCATGCGCTGACGGAAAGCCGCCCTTCCGGTCGCGTCACGCTAACCCATGGATACGCTCCGGTCGAACAATATCCGGATAAAGGCAAGCTCGGTTCATGGTCCGACGTTTACGCACTCGGCGCGACTATGTACCGCTGCGTGACGGGAAAGCGTCCGGACGATTCGATCGATCGTTATCGCTCGGTGCTCGACTACAAAACCGATCCGCTGAAGCCCGCGACGCGGGCGGCGACCGGACGCTATCGGCGCGTGGTCCTCGAGTGTGTGGATCGAGCCATGCAGATCTATGCGAAGGATCGGCCGCAGACCGCGCGCGAATTCCAGGACGAGCTTCTCGGCCGTGCCAGGCGTTCCGGAGTCGGTTCGAATTCCGCGAGCACTGCTGCAAGTGGCTCGCGCAAGGCGCAGCGAGAGGCTAGCGCGAGCACGGTGCGTGTTCGTCGCTATGCCGTGAGCGTATTCGCCGTCATCGTTATCGCCATGGCCGTCTGGCTGGACGGCGCCGAGATCTCAAGTTTTTGGAGCGGTGTGGCCGATTCGGTCTCGGAACCCGCGAACGTCGTGACGGCGAACGAGCGCGCTCGCCCCGCGGCGAATTCCACGCGCAACGCGATTGCCGCGCCCAAAGCGGTAAAGGACAGACAGCGGAAGGAAGCGCCTCAGTCCAAGTCTGCGGCAACTCCATCGCCCGTGCACGTTCTGCTGCCCACTAGCTTGCGCTCTATTTTCAAGGGGCACGCCGATTGGGTTCAGGCCGTCGTCTTCGCCCCCACTGGGCGGCGGCTCGCAACGTCGAGCAACGACCGCACCGTTCGACTGTGGGACATCGACACCGGCGCCGTCGTGAGCGTGCTCAAGCTGACTTACCCAGTGGATGCTATCGACTACTCCCCCGACGGCCGCGCACTGGTGACGGCGGGAACCGATGGCGCCGTGCAACTCTGGGACATCCGGACAGCAACGCCGATCGCGCGGTTCGAAGGCACGGGCTACCCGCTGTTCAGCGTGGCTTACGCGCCCGACGGTCGCAACGTAGCGGCGGCCGGTAAGGATCGTGTCGTCTATTTATGGAATACCGCCAACGGCAATCGTCGTGCCCTTGAAGGTCACCGCGGTGAGATCAACGCGCTGGCGTTCAGGCCCGGCAGCAAAATGTTGGTATCGGCCGGCGCGGATCGATTGATTCATGTGTGGGACGTGGAGAGTGGACAAGAGATTTCGAGCCTCTCGGGCCACAAGGACGCGGTGCTCGCGTTGGCGTTTTCGCGCGATGGGAATTGGCTCGCTTCCGGCGACGCCGGCCACACGATACGGCTGTGGGACATGCGCACGCAGACGGTCGCACAAACGCTTAACCTGAGCCAATCCATACTATCGCTGGCGTTCGCGCGCGATGGATCGTGGCTCGCGGTGGGTAGTGCCGACGATACCGTGCGCCTGTTCGACCGGGAGACAGGCCGCTTGATTCAAACCCTGGAAGGCCACGGCGGCTACGTGCAAGCCGTGGCGGTATCGCCGGACGGATCGTTGCTGGCCTCGGGTGGCCGCGATCGGAATGTGCGGTTGTGGCACGCGGCGGTCGAGCGCGCCTCGCGATAGCGGGGTGGGCCGCGCGTTCCGCGCGGTCAGCGATTTACCAAAACGTCATCGAGCGCCGAGGCGACCGCTTCTCCGAAAAGGCATTCGAAATAACCGCCGCAGCGACATCGCTAGCGCGTGCGCGCTAGTCCTCCATCCGCCGCGCATGTGCGATGTAATTCACCTCGACGCCCGGCCCCAGACGATAGCGACGAGCGAATGGGTTGTAGTGCAGCCCGATGAAGCCGGCGACGCGCAGCCGGCTGGCGCGACACATCCGCTCCAGCTCCGAGGGCCTGATGAACTTGAGGTACTCGTGCGTACCGCGCGGGAGCAAATTCAGAATATATTCAGCGCCGACGATCGCGTACAGCCAAGCCTTCGGATTGCGATTGATCGTCGAGAAGAACACGTGTCCGCCCGGTTTAACCAACGACGCGCACGCGGCGACGGTCGAGGCGGGTTCCGGCACATGCTCAAGTAGCTCCATGCAGCTCACGACGTCGTACGCGCCAGAACGTTCGCGCGCCAGATCTTCGGCGCTGATGCAACGGTACTCGACGTCGCGTGCGCTCTCGTTCAAGTGCAGCCGCGCGACCGCGATCGACGCTTCGGCGAGATCGATCCCCGTCACGCGTGCGCCGAGCCCGGCCATCGATTCCGCGAGGATGCCGCCGCCGCAGCCGATATCGACCACCGACTTACCGGCCAGCGACGCGCGTTCTTGGATGTATCCGAGTCGCAGCGGATTGATGTCATGCAGCGACTTGAGCTCGGCCTCCGGGTCCCACCAGCGCGCCGCCAAGGATTCGAACTTTGCGAGCTCGGCGGTATCGACATTGGTAGATGAGGACATAGTCAGGCCCGAATCTTAGCACGCCAGCGCGCGACCTTTCCGAGCAGCGCGGTTTCGTCGATCGTCGTCAACTTGCGATCATGCAGAAGCCGCCGCCCGTTTACCCATGCATCGGTCACTTGCTCGCGCCCGGCGGCGTAAACGATTTGCGAAATCGGGTCGTAGACGGGTTGCGTCGCCGTCGCGGAAAGATCGATCGCCACGAGATCCGCGGCCTTGCCGGCCTGCAACGAGCCGATCTTCGCGTCGAGCCCGAGCGCTCGCGCGCCGTTCAGCGTCGCCATCCGCAACGCCGCGGCCGCCGGGAGCGCCGTCGCGTCCTGCGCCACGCCCTTGGCGAGCAGGGCGGCGGTGCGCATTTCGCCGAGCATATCGAGATCGTTATTGCTCGCGGCGCCGTCGGTTCCGAGCGCCACGTTCACGCCCGCTTGCTGGAGTTGATGGACCGGACAGAAGCCGCTCGCGAGCTTGAGGTTCGACTCCGGGCAATGCACCACGGTCACGCCGCTCGCGGCGAGCGTGGCGATTTCCTCGGGGAGTAGCTGCGTCATATGCACGGCGAGGAAATTCGGTTGCAGCAGGCCGAGCGCGGCCAAACGCGCGAGCGGCCGTTGGCCGGTTGCGCGCACGGC
>JBGPCS010000136.1:0-7010 GCA_041481875.1 Sulfurifustaceae bacterium | reverse complement strand
GGTTCAGAACGTCGTGAGACAGTTCGGTCCCTATCTGCGGTGGGCGTTGGAGATTTGAGAGGATCTGTCCTTAGTACGAGAGGACCGGGATGGACGAACCTCTGGTGTTCCGGTTGTCATGCCAATGGCATTGCCGGGTAGCCAAGTCCGGACGGGATAAACGCTGAAAGCATCTAAGCGTGAAACCCACCTCGAGATGAGATCTCCCTGGGAGCTCGACTCCCCTAAAGGGCCGTGGTAGACCACCACGTTGATAGGCTCCATGTGTAAGCGCCGTAAGGCGTTGAGCTAAGGAGTACTAATTGCCCGTGCGGCTTGACCATATAACACCCAAGACGCTGGTGTGACTGGTCCAAGCCAACGCAACTAAAGTCCTAGCCTTCACTTCTACTTCCTGGATTCTTGTCGCCGCGATTTTTTTGTCGAGGCGACGGAAACGGCTTGCCTGGCGGCTATAGCGAGCGGGAACCACCCGATCCCATTCCGAACTCGGAAGTGAAAACGCTCAGCGCCGATGGTAGTACGGGGCTTCCCCGTGTGAGAGTAGGACACTGCCAGGCTTTATATCCCAAGCCCTCGGTTTACTAGCCGGGGGCTTTTTGTTGCTACATCCCATCCGTTCGAACTGTCAAATGATCTGCCCACGCCTCAAATTTGCAATCGGCTTTGTGTGAGTTTCTTCGCGAACGACCATTGGTTTGTGCTCCGAAATCCGCTCACGTGTCGTGTCGTTTTACTTCCCGCACCGCGCCGAAGAAACGTCGCCACCGAAGCTGGCATCGCCGGCTTCGACAAGTAACTTTGCCTGGGCCATAATTGGTGCGTTCGGTGCGAAAATCGCGTGGGGAAAAAGGATTGGCGAAGGTCAGCGCAACCCTTTTCCGGCGCACGACGGTAAAACGTCACCCGAAGCCACTCGTCGGTTGGATACGCGCATCGCGCGTCGCGTCTTGCGCAGAATGAAAAGTACGCTAGCTTTAAAAGGAAACCATTTGCTTCGGTCCACCAACCCGTCCATTGATCCGGTGATCAGTCCGCCTCTCGTCGAACCCGAAGAAGCGCGCGCCGGCCGCGGTCAGCGGCGCCTGCGCCTGCTGAGCTTCAACATACAAGCGGGCATCACCACCAGCAAATATCGGCACTATTTGACGCACAGCTGGAAGCACGTGCTTCCCTGTGCCGAGCGGCTCGATACGCTCGATCGCATCGCGACGCTCGCCGGCGATTTCGACTTCGTCGGTCTGCAGGAATCGGATGCGGGCAGCCTGCGTAGTGCGTTCATCAATCAGACCGAATATCTCGCGACGCGCGCCGGCTTTCCGTACTGGTACGATCAGACTAATCGCAATCTCGGGCATCTCGGCCAGCACAGTATCGGCCTGCTCAGCCGTTTTCGTCCGAGCGAAATCACCGAGGTTCGGCTGCCGGGGATGATCCCCGGGCGCGGCGCCTTGTGCGTGCGATTCGGCAGGGGCGAGGACGCGTTGCTCCTCCTGATCGTGCACCTCGCGCTCGGGCGGCGTGCACGGGAGCGCCAGCTCGCGAATCTCGCCGAACTGATCGCGGACGAGCGTCATATAATCCTGATGGGAGATCTCAACTGTCGTTCCGAGAGTAAGGAGCTCGAGGGGTTGCGGCAACGCAGCGACCTAGGCGAGCCAATCCACGGTTTGTTTACCTTTCCGAGTTGGCGCCCGCGCCGCAACATCGATCACATTCTCGTATCCGCGTCTATTCAAGTGGACAGCGTGCGCGTGCTGAACCAAACGATTTCCGATCATCTCCCGATCGCGATGGACGTGACGCTCCCGGATGGAGCCGGCCTCATCGGCGCGCCGCCCGTTCCAGAACGGCGCGCCGCCGGGTTCTGACATTCGTTTATTCTCTGCGCTCGCGCCGGCATACCGGAGTTCCGACGGGTTTCGACGTCGGCACTGATGATCGCCCTGCTACAACGCGTGAGCTCTGCGTCGGTCGCTGTGTCTGGTGCGCGCATCGCGTCTATCCCCTCGGGACTGTTGGTGCTCGTGGGCGTCGAGTGCCACGACGATCTCGAGAAGACTGAACGCCTCGCGACGCGAGTGCTAACTTATCGCGTTTTCCCCGATGCAAACGGCAAGATGAATTTGAGCGTGCAAGATACCGGCGGGGCGCTTTTGCTGGTCCCGCAGTTCACGCTCGCCGCGGACACGAACAAAGGCACCCGCGCGAGCTTCACTCGTGCCGCCGAGCCCGAGGTCGCCTCGCGCTTGTTCGATCGGTTGGTTTCGTGCCTACGCGCGCGAGGAACGACGGTTGAGTGCGGAAAGTTCGGCGCCGAAATGTCGGTCGCGCTCACCAACGAGGGGCCGGTCACATTTTGGCTCCAGGTCTGACAGATCGGTTTGGAATAGGAGCGTCGCGCGTATGCCTCGTCGGCGGGTTCCGACATTGCTTCTTCTCGGCGCTCTCTCCGCGGCGCCCGGCTGCGCCGGATCGTCGGATTGGCTGAGGGGCGAAATCAACCGCTCAAGCGGCATGAGCACGAAGCTCGATCCTGCCGTCGTCGCGGCCGGTTTGCGTGAAGCCTTAGAGCAAGGAACCGCGCGAGCGGTCCAGCAGTTGGGGCGCGAGAACGGGTTCTGGTCGCACCCAGCGCTGCGCATACCGATGCCGGAGAAGTTGCAGAAAGCAGAAGGCGCGTTGCGCCGCTTCGGGCAGGACAAGTTGGCGGATGACTTCATACGTTCGCTCAACCGCGCCGCCGAGCAAGCGACGCCCGAAGCGCGCCGCATCTTTGTCGACGCGATTCACCGCATGACGATCCAAGACGCGGTTGATATCTTGCGCGGCACGCAAGACGCCGCCACGCGCTACTTTCGCCGTCA
This sequence comes from Sulfurifustaceae bacterium, assembly GCA_041481875.1. GTDB lineage: Bacteria > Pseudomonadota > Gammaproteobacteria > Acidiferrobacterales > Sulfurifustaceae > JACQFZ01. The sequence continues at coordinate 4,143 of JBGPCS010000136.1, read as the reverse complement.
AACGGAAACGCCGCTCACGCAGGCGTTTCGGCCGATCGTGGCCCACTCGACCGCAGCGGTCGGAGTGACGTCCGGCTACAAGCGCCTAGTACAGCGCGCGGAGCCGCTCGGCCTGGTCGATACCGGTCAACTCGACATCGATGACTACGTCACCCGCAAGGCGCTCGATGGTTTGTTCCAACTCGTGGCCGACGAAGAACGCCGCATCCGGCTCGATCCGGCGGCGCGAACGACCGAACTCCTGCGCAACGTGTTTCGCTGACGGACGCGCGCGATCATCAAGCGCGGTCGAACGGGAAGGCGAGCACGTCGGTGATCGAGCGTGCACCGCTTGCACACATCAGTAGTCGATCGAGCCCAAGGGCGACGCCGCTGCAATGGGGCAAACCATGTGCCAATGCGGCGAGCAGTTGCTGGTCGCTCGGTATCGCCGCCAGCCCTTGCTCGACACGTCGTCGCTTGTCCCGCTCGAACCGGCGGTGCTGTTCATCGACGTCCGTCAATTCTTGAAACCCGTTGGCCAGCTCGATTCCATCCAAATAGAGCTCGAAGCGCTCCGCAACCGGCGGATCATCGGGTCGCACGCGCGCCAATGCGGCGGCCGACGCGGGATAGTCGTACAGGAATGTCAGCCGTTCACGCCCCAATTGGGGTTCGACAACGTGGGTCAGCAACAAATCGCGCCATGCGTCGCAATCGTCCTCGGCTAAGCCGGCGACCGCGATTCCGTGCGAGCGCGCCGCATCGGCGAATTGCCTAGAACTGGCGGTGTGGGGATCGACCCCCGCGTGGCGCAAGAATGCCGTGGCGTAGCTTAGCTTCTCCGCCGGCTGCAGTCGGCGAAGTCCCGCGATCGATTCGGCAACGAGCTCGCCGACCTCGGTCATCAATCGGTGATAGTCGAAGTCGGTGCGATACCACTCGATCATGGTGAATTCCGGATTGTGCAGCCTACCGATCTCGTCGGCGCGAAACACTTTAGCGACTTGATAAATCGCAGCGCTGCCGGCGGCGAGCAGCCGTTTCATCGCAAACTCCGGCGATGTTTGCAAATAGAACGCGGCGGGTGCGTCGCCCGGAGCAAGCGATTGCGCCAAGAAACTGTGCAGGTTCGGATCGGTCGTGGCCGCGTGCGAGAGCAATGGCGTCTCTACTTCCAGCACGCCACGCTGCGCGAAGAAGCCGCGAATGCGCGCCAACAATTGCGCGCGCAGGCGTAGTGTCGCGAGAGACGCGGTGGGTCGCCAGTTGTCAGCGCTATTGGGACTATCCGGCGCCATCGGGTCGCCGTAGAGCTACGCGCGCGAGACGTATTCGCCGGTGCGCGTGTTGACCTTGATGCGCTCGCCCTGCTGCACGAACAGCGGCACGCGCACGACCGCGCCAGTCTCGAGCTTCGCCGGTTTGCCGCCGCCGCCGCTGGTGTCGCCGCGCACGCCCGGATCGGTTTCGACGATCGTCAGCAAAACGGTATGCGGGGGCTCGACCGTCAGCGGCGTTCCGTTCCACAACGTCACGATGCAAGTGTCCTGCTCCTTGAGCCACTTCGCGTTGTCGCCGATGGCGGTGCTGTCGGCTTGCACTTGTTCGAAGTTCTCCGGCTGCATGAAATGCCAGAACTGTCCGTCGTTGTAAAGATATTGCATCTCCACGTCGACGACATCGGCCGCCTCGATCGTATCGCCCGACTTGAACGTGCGCTCGATCACTCGTCCGGTCTTGAGGTTGCGGATCTTCACCCGGCTAAAGGCCTGGCCTTTGCCAGGCTTCACGAATTCGTTTTCAACGATGGATGCCGGGTCGCCATCGAGCATCACCTTCATCCCCGCTTTGAATTCATTCGTACTGTAGGTCGCCATGAGATACCTTCGATTAAACAGAGATTGTTTTCCGACTCCCCCCTCCCCTTGCGGGAGAGGGTAAGGGGAGAGGGGTATAGTTCGATTTCCCCTCACCCTCATTCCCCTGATCGCTCTCGACTTCCTGTCTCCCGCGATCTTTGTGCATCCCTGCACGTCACCGCAAGGGGAGAGGGTGTCGCTCCGCGCATCGCTCTCACACGTCCATGTGCTACCGCGAAATTGGGACTCCTGTCCGGCATCCTGCGCTCCCGCGACATTCGCACATCCTGTGCAGCAGAGCCGAGCGCGTTGCGCGCGGTCAAGGTAAGATCGGAGCGCGCTATGATACCTGAGACAACTACGCGGCGGCAGCCGCCACCTTGGCAACGCGAGCTCGCACAGGCGATTACCGACCCGCGCGATCTTATCGATGCGCTTGGGCTCGATCCGGCGCTGATCGAGCCCGCACGCGCGGCGGCGCGATCCTTTCGGCTGCGCGTGCCGCGCGGGTATGTCGCCCGTATGCGCCGCGGCGACCCGAACGATCCGTTGCTGCGGCAGGTGTTGCCGCTCGCGCAAGAAGACGTGCCGGCGGACGGTTTCGGTGTTGATCCGGTCGGCGATCTCGCTGCGACGGTGGTGCCCGGGGTGTTACGCAAATATCAGGGTCGGATCCTGGTGACCGCCACCGGCGCGTGTGCCGTTCATTGCCGTTTTTGTTTCCGCCGTCACTTTCCCTACGCGCAGGAAAACCCGGCTGCGGATTCCTGGCGCGAGGCGCTCGCCTACATTGCCGCCGACGCGTCGATACACGAGGTCATTGTGAGCGGCGGCGATCCGCTTACGCTGGCCGACGCGCGCCTGCGCGAACTTGTCGCGGCACTCGTCGGGATGGCGCACGTGCGGCGCGTGCGGGTTCACACGCGCCTGCCCATCGTTTTGCCGGAGCGCGTTACCGATGATCTCTGCGCGATACTCGCCGGCACGCGCTTGCAGTCGGTCGTCGTCGTCCATGCCAATCACGCGAACGAAATCGACGCGGACGTGGCGGCGGCATTGCACGATCTACGCGCCGCCGGCGCGACGCTGCTCAATCAATCGGTTCTACTCGCCGGCGTCAATGACGACGCCGACGCGTTGTGCGCGTTGAGCGAGCGGCTCTTCGTCGCCGGCGTGTTGCCTTACTACTTGCATCTGCTCGATCGCGTGCAAGGCGCGGCACATTTCGACGTCGATCTCGCGCGCGCCGAGTGCTTGTGGCGCGATATCGCGGCACGGCTGCCGGGTTACTTGGTGCCGCGTCTCGTGTGCGAATCGGCCGGCGCTCCTTACAAACTTCCGCTCTCCGCCGGATCGGGTCCGACCGGCGTTTCGATGACCTCGCTGCGCTCACCCGCGTTCGAGTAGCTCCGACCCAAGCACGACGTTCGGCGTACGCCGCCGGTTTCCCGACGCTCAGCCGGAATGGCCGGCGTGCGTGGCATCGAGTTTGCACCTACCCTGTCAATGAGACCCTCTTTCTGACCAACAGCGCGCAGGGAAAGTAGCGTGAACACTCGGCATGTTCGATCCGTTTCCTACGCCGCCGGCGGCGCCAGCGCGGCGCTCGGTGCGATCGTCATCATTGGTTGGTACACCGGCATCGGCGCGTTGGTGCAGCTGCATCCGACGTTGGTGGCCATGCAGTTCAACACGGCGACATGCTTCCTCGCCGCCGGTATCGGTTTGATCGCGCTTATGCGGCGGCGTTCGCGCGTCGCGCTCGTCACCGCCGTGTGGCTCGTTGGTATCGGCCTGCTCACGTTGGGCGAGTATGGGTTCGGCATGGACTTGCTCATCGACGAACTGCTGCACACGCAGCGGTTGGCGATGGGGATTAATCCGTATCCGGGGCGGATGGGACCGAACACGGCCGTGTGCTTCGTGTTGGCGGGCAGCGCGCTTTGGACGCTCGGAGCGAGCGCCGACATCAAATATCGTTTGCATGCCGCGATCGCGCTTACCTACAGCGTGCTCGTATTCGCGGTGGCGGTGTTGCTCGGTTACTTCGGGAGCCTGATATCGAACCTAAGTTGGGGATTGTTCACGCAGATGGCGGTGCACAGCGCAGGCGGCTTCGTCGTGGTGGCTATCGGTCTGCTCGCGGCGATCGACAGCCAGCGTCCGGCGTCGGCACGCGCGCTCGAGCAGCGCGTCGTCCTCGGCGTTCCGCTCGGCGCGCCCGCCGCGTGGCTGACGCTAGGTATCGTCCTCGCGCTCACGACATGGGCTTGGTACGCGTCGGTCGCGTACGTGGCGAACG
>JBGPCS010000135.1:0-7015 GCA_041481875.1 Sulfurifustaceae bacterium | reverse complement strand
CGGAGAACTATCAGAAAGACTTCACTTACTATATGACCATCAACTTCCCCGCGACCAAGCAGGTGCGCAAGTACTACGCCAATAACGTCGCAATCAAGGCCGCGCGCGAAGGCAAGCCGGTGACTCACGGCGCCGTGATGTTCGTGGAAGCGTACGTTGCCAAGCTCGACGACGCGAAGAACCCGGTGATGGGCAGCGACGGCTTCTTTGTGCCGGACAAACTCATCTTCTACACCGCGATGGAAACGGAATCCGGCTGGGGCAACGACTTCCCCGACATGCTGCGCAACGCCGACTGGAACTACGCCGTCTTCACCGCCGATAAAAAACAACGGCCTGGCGTGAACCAAGCGGAATGCCTCGCGTGCCACAAGCCGCTGACCAAGGACAGCTACCTGTTCTCGATCAACGCGCTTCAGGCGAAGGCGAAGACGACGAAGTAATGACGTCACCGGCGAGGTCGATCTCGACCTCGCCGGGTTTTCGTTTTGCCAGATACGCCGCGTCAGTTCCAGGGAACGTCTGATTGATTCACCCTGTCATGCCCGCGAAAGCGGGCATCCAGGCATTACAGCCGTTTCCTGGATTCCCGTTTTTGCAGGATTGTTCGCATATACTCCATTGAAGTATAGTCAGCTCAATGCTGACAATCATTGAATCTCCCCTGTTCTCGAAGCTCTGGCCTGACTATTGGTCGGAGGAAGAACGTGGAGAGTTCGCAGCATTCATCGCCAACAGTCCGGAAGCCGGCGATGTGGTGCCTGGTTCGGGTGGTTGCCGCAAGATTCGTTGGGCTCGTGCGGGCGCCGGGAAGCGTGGTGGCGTGCGGGTCATATATACGCTACGTCTTGCACGCAATGCGGTGGTTCTGCTCGTTATTTATGCCAAGAGCGCTCGGGACAATATCCCTGCGCATGTTCTACGAAAGATCGCGGAGGAGATGGGTCATGTCACGTCGTGAGAAAACGTTGTTGGCGCGGGACGCCAAGCGAAATATCGGTGAGGAGTTACTACAGGCAATCCGAGACGTGAGGGCCGGGCGTCACGGAGCCAAATACAAGGTCAAGGCAAACGACATCGTTGCGGCTCGCCTGAAGAGCGGACTCTCGCAAAGCCAGTTTGCGGCAGCGCTGAAGATTTCTCCTCGAACGTTGCAACAATGGGAGCAAGGCCGGCGCCAACCGTCCGGTGCCGCGGAGACACTTCTGAAGATTGTCGCGCGGCACCCCGAAGTTCTGCGCGAAGTGATGGCGGCGTAACAAATCCACCTTGTAGGCCGCGCGTATTGACTTAGGCTGCGTTGGGAAACACCCTGAAGCGGTGCAATTCTAGTTGACCGTAAGAAAATGGATAAGCACGACTTTCTAAAAGAGCATTATTTCTTCGAGATCAATCGAAGGCATCAGTTAACTAGCGCTCTTTCAATTCCTATCGGTATAGTTGCTCTTCTTGGTGGTGTGCTGGCTTATTTTCTTCAGAACATCAAGCCAAGCCTTTCTTGGCCACACATAGCTATGATTGTGTTACTAGTGTTCGCGCTGTACTTCGTGGGGCGCACCGCTTATTTTCTAATTCGTTCATATCATAATTACACGTATGGCTATGTAGCGACTCCGAAGCAATTTCTGGAGTATCACCAACAGCTCGTCGAATACTACAGAGCTATCGGCTCGGATCCCGTCGAAGCAGACAACGAACTGGAGAAGCAAATCAATGAACAATACGCGCAATACGCAACCCAAAATACTCAGAATAACGACTCGAAATCCGAGTATTTACATAGGGCTAACAGTAGCCTTATCTATTCATTAATTCTTGTTTTGGCATGTGCCCTGCCGTACCTATTTTTATCTCTGACAGGAAATGGGCGCGTTCAACAAATCGAAGTTGTGGGTCTTGAAAAACTGATGGAGAAAGGAGAAACCACAATGTCCAATAAGAAGCCACCTCAACCGCCAATAGAAAAACCGAAGCCACCACCCGGCAGAGAGTTTCGAGAGGGTGTTCAGCCCCCTAGACCACCCTCACCACCGGCACCAGTAAAGAAGCACGAGTAGGATGGGTGGAGCGAAGCGCAACCCATCGCAATAGTTGGAATCCGCAAGCACGACCGACTACCGCTGCAATCGAATACTCGGCGGGCTTCATGACGGGGGCTTCTGATGAACTGGCCCGATGGGTTACGCTTCGCTTCACCCATCCTACGTTCAGCACCGCCGACTTGGGGTTTACGAAGCCAGGCTGCGTCCTCTGGGGTGCAAATCACGGCCGCCTGGCCGTGCATATGGAATATTCATGAAGTACGGAGGAAGTCTTGAGCGGTAGGCGTGAGAAAAACTTTTGGTCGACTTTACCCGGTGCGGTTACAGCGATCGCTGGCTTGATCACTGCTCTTGGCGGAACGCTGTTGACATTGCAACAGATCGGTTGGATCGGCCCGAACGCAAGATCAGTCTCCTCGGAACCAATTCGGCAAAACGCTACGCTGGCGGAAAACACGCCGCAGGGCGCGCAGCATCATTTATTTGAGGACAGCTTTTCGTCCGCTGCCCTCAATTCGAAGTGGCAAGTGATCACGGGGGACTGGTATGCAAAGGATGGAGTGTTAAATGGCATTTCGAAACAAAAGACATCGTTTGGCGGTCCGGTATGGGCCATCTTAACCTTGGACGAAGAACTCCCGGAAGATTACACCGTGTCGTTTAGAGTAAAAATAATTGAGGGCGAGGTTGCCGAATTGATGCTGCGCCTTTCAAACAACCGCTACGTCCGGGCATACTTATATGAGATTGATCAAGCCGTCATGCTGGGAGATGGTAAGTTTCTTCGAAAGAATATGCCTGGGTCGATCGGACTGGACGAAATCATGGACAACTTAGGCGGCGGTACCACCGTCGCCGAGCATAGTTATCCGATTTTGAAAAATAGATGGTATAGCGTCAAAGTAACCGCAAGGAAAAATCACTTCACGATCAGCGTCGGCGGTCAGAACATCGTTGAGTACACGGATCACAAGAAGCAATTGAACGCACAAGGGACCATAGGTTTCATTTCCAACGGCCACATGCAGTTCGACGACGTGAGCATCACGAAGCATCAAGGCGCTCTCTAGATGAGTTTGGGTGACAACCCGATCTAGCCTCACTCCACACCCTAGCGTGGCTCGGCGCCATTCAACTCCAACGTTTAAATCATGCTGGATTTCTCGCCGGATCACGGTTCGCACAATCGCTGGAAGAAGACAATGAAACTAGACGAGAAACAATCCGGACATTCCAGGCTTACCTCTTCCCGTCGCGCTTTTTTCAAAGACACATTTGTGGCGCTCGCGCTCGCAGCGAATCTCGCCCTCGCCGGGTGTACGTCGCTTGCAACCCATCCTTTGGGGTTTGGACGTGACGACGGATGGGTCAGCACTTGGAGCACCGGCCCGCAGGTGCCGGCCGCCGATGTGCCGAGTTTCAACAACCAAACATTGCGCATCATCGTGCACACGACGCTCGGCGGCGATCAGGTGCGCGTGCGTCTCTCGAACCGGTTCGGAACGCAGCCGCTTGCCATTGGCGCGGCGCACGCCGGTTTGCGCGCGAGCGGCGCGGCGTCGATCACGATTCCCGTCGGTGCGCTCGCAGTCAGCGATCCGGTGGAGCTCGTCGTGCCCGCGGCGGGGGATTTGGCGGTGAGCGTTTATATCTCCCGCAGCGCGAGTCCCGCGACGATCCACGCGCTGGCGCTCCAGGCTTCGTACGTGTCGGAGGCGGGTAATTTCACCACGAGCTACGATGCGGCGGCGTTCGGCACCGCCATTCAGTTCTGGCCGTTTCTGACGGGTGTCGAGGTGCGCGCGGGTTCGGGCGCCCGTTCCGTCGTGACGTTTGGCGATTCCATCACGGACGGATTCAAATCGACGACCGAGGCGAACAGTCGGTGGCCCGATCATTTCACGAAGCGCCTACTCGCCTCGGGCCGGAAGATCGCCGTGGTCAACGCGGGCATCAGCGGCAATCGGCTGCTGCACGACGCGCCCGCGGTGATCCCGCGCTTCGGACCGAATGGGCTGGCGCGATTCGACGGCGATGTGCTGATGCAAACCGGGGCGACCCATCTCGTCGTGTTGCTCGGCATCAACGACATCGGCATACCGGGCGCGCGCAACTTGCCCGAGCAACAAGTGAGCACAGAGCAGATCATCTCCGGCTATCGGCAGTTGATTGCGCGCGCTCGCGCGCAAGGGATCAAGGTCATCGGGTGCACGCTGACGCCGTTCGATACTTATAGCGCCGCCGCCGGTTACTACACGCCGGAAGGCGAAGCCAAGCGCCAAGCCGTAAACACGTGGATCCGCACGAGCAAGGTGTTCGACGGCGTGATCGACTTCGACGCCGCCGTGCGCGATCCGGCGCATCCGTCGCAATTTCTTACGGGGTACGATAGCGGCGATCACTTGCATCCAAACGACGCGGGATACAAGGCGATGGCCGATGCGGTCGATCTGGCGCTCTTCGATTAGAAGTCCTATGTAGGTGGGTGGAGCGAAGCGCAACCCACCGAAATAATATTTTGTTGGGTTGCGCCACTCACGCGGCTACACCCAACCTACATTTCGTGCAATGTGGATTTCACCGCTCGCGTGAGCAGACATATCGACACGCTTTCACAAAGGAGGCAACGATGCGGTTATTGATGACAATGGCGTTCGCAACGCTTTTATCGTCCTGCGCCACTTCGGGCGCCGGTGTTTCCTCCGACGCGAAGGAACAAGTCGCCGCCGCGACCGCTTCCTGGGCGGCGGCGTTCAACAGTCGCGATCCCGCGCGCATCACCGCCGCGTACGACCCCGAGGCGGTGCTGTGGGGCACGATATCGAAAGAAATCCGCACCAACCCTGCCGCGATCGCGGACTATTTCAAGGATGCGGGGAAACGACCGAACGGGCGCGTAAGCATCGGCGAGCAAAACATTCGTGTCTACGGCGACATCGCCGTCAATAGCGGCTATTACACGTTCTCCGATCTGCGCGATGGCAATAACATCGAGGTGCCCGCTCGCTTCAGCATGGTGTACAAGAATCGCAACGGAAAGTGGATGATCGTCGATCACCATTCGTCTCGCGTACCCGCGCCGTGAGTGCCCTTCGAGATGCGGCATGGGACAGCCGCGCCGCACCACGGTCAGCGCGGTTGCACCCAAACGACAGGGGGATGTGATGCTGCAACTACGCCCGAACTGCGAATGCTGCAACAAAGATCTCCCGCCGGATTCCACCGAAGCGAGAATCTGCTCCTTCGAGTGCACGTTTTGCGCGACGTGCGCGGAGTCGGTACTTCGTGGCAAGTGTCCGAACTGCGGCGGCGAGCTCGTTCCGCGCCCGCGTCGCCCGGCAAACAAACTTGCCAAGTATCCGGCTTCAACGGAGCGTGTTTACAAACCGACGGGCTGCGGAGCGGCCTGAACTAAGGCTCTACTCGATCTATAACCTTTGTCATATGGTTTAAGGAAATCTGAAATATTGATTTCCATCGCGGAAGATACAGACGTTCTTGTCGTTCATCCGCTTCCCCGCGTGCTCTGCGATAGGCAATCACAACCAATCAGGGTCTGTTTAATCTCCAAGAACAACGTGCTCCGCAGTCGCCGCCGTGATTTTATTGGCTCTGGAATCGACCTCGAAACACGGAATCGAAAATATTTTTTCCAGCGCGCGATGAAATGTCCATAGTACGAAAGTCTTAGTGATCGCGCGGATGTACCCCACGAGAAGTCGTTGACGAGACGGAGAAATGAAAGTTAGACTCGCCGCCACTCGTTTATCGCACGGAAGTGATACGTGATTTCGTTTTTCACGCGGGAAGATCGTTGCGGGAATTCAGCAGGCGGAGCGCGCTGTGCGTCATCTCCACCTGTCCCAACCTACGCCAGCGCGCCAAATCGCTACGCAATACCATCGACTCGACACGTTCGGTCGCGTTTAAACAGCGCGGGCGCAACGATTTCGTGTTCTAACCGATCACGACGGTGCAACGCACGAGCCGTCCAACATCGGTGCATTGGACCCGCGACTGCCGAACCGGCGCCGCGACGAGCGCGCGGGACGTTGGGAGCGATTGTCGATAGCTCCACTCAAGCGAGGACGCCACGCAACCGGAACATCCCCTTATCTAGCTATCCGTGCCGCATCCATCGACGTCGGGCGGCAAGGTAGCGACACGCCTCGATCGACAACAATCCGAAGGTAACGCGGAAAAGGAGACATTCAACATGAATGCGATCGTAAACAAAGCCCCCAGGCCGGTTATCCCGGCGGAGTTCTATCGACGCTCCCTTTGGGGCACGACTGGATTCATTCTGTACGCGCTCGGCATGTTCCTCATTCCGGGAGCGCTGATCTATAAAACGCTGACGACGGTGCAATCCTTGCCGCTGCAGATCGCGCTGATCGCTCCGCTAACCGTGATCGGCGGTTTCGGCGTGTATCTGATGGGCTGGCTGGGTCACGACGGGACGCATCTGTCGTTGCACGACAACAAATACGTCAGCGCATTGATGGGATCGTTCTTCGCCTCGATGCTGGTGACCTATTTTGAAATGGGATTCGCCTATGAGCACTGGAACCACCATCGCTACTGCAACAAAACGCTGGATCCCGACATTAAGGTCTTGTCCGGGTTGAAGACGTGGTGGCAAAGGATGTTTTTCACCCGCATCGTCTACAACCTCGCTTATGCCAAGATTCTGTTTCGCGTCATTCTCGGCTTGCCGCTCGACTTCAAGTACCGACTCCCGTTCAAGGACCGAGAGTTGCGTTTGCTGTGCGGCGCGAATCTCCTGTTCTCTCTGTTTTGGCTTTCGATTTACGTGGCGCTCACCGTCTATGACTGGCGGATCGCGGTCTTCTGCATCCTCATTCCGACTTTCGTCGGCCTAGTCGTCTCGGGTAGCCAGTCCTATATCGATCATGCCGGCGTCCCCGGCGACCGATGGTGGGAGAACAGTCGTACCCGGCCGTCGTTCATGG
>JBGPCS010000134.1:0-7025 GCA_041481875.1 Sulfurifustaceae bacterium | reverse complement strand
GTGCTTCCGCCACTCGAAGTTCCGCCGGATCTTTCCGCCGCACCCGACGCGAAGGATACGAGCCTAGGCGCGACCGCGTCTGCTACCGCCACTACCTACTCGGGTTATACCGACCAACAGAAGGCCACCACACCGGCCGGCCGGTCGGTGTTGCCGCAGTACCCCGGCGTCAGACTCGGGCGTGACGGACAGACGCTGTACGTCGTGATCGACGCCGAGCCCGCCGCGGTATGGGACCAAGTGAAGGAATTTCTCAACCGCACCGGCCTGTCGATCGTGAGCGAAAATTCCAGAGTCGGTCTAATGGAAACGAATTGGGCGGAAAATCGCGCCTTGGTGGGAGGAGGCGATAGCAATTTTCTTTCGAAGTTGGTCGGGGGTTTTTATTCAGTTGGGATGCGCGACAAGTATCACGTGCGATTCGAGCGCGGCGCCGCGCCGAGTACTACCGAAATTTATATCAGTCATCGCGGCATGGAAGAGTTGGAACCCGCACCGAATCCGCTCGGCGGCTACGCGCGCGGGTGGAAGCCGCGGGCGAGCGATCCGGAACTGGAAGCCGAAATGCTGCATCGGCTCGTCGCGTACTTGGGCATCGAGCGTGCCCCGGACCAGGTGGCGACGCGCGCGGCCGAGCCCGCCGCCGCGCCGCCGAGCGCGCGGCTCACACGCAATAGCAGCGGCGCGGCATTGCTGACGCTCGAAGATAGTCTCGATCGCGCGTGGCGACGCGTCGGGCTGTCGCTCGATCGCGTCGGGTTCACCGTCGAGGATCGCGATCGCTCTAAGGGAATTTACTACGTACGCTATATCGACCCCGAGGTGGCGACCAAGGAGAAGGGACTGTTCGAACGCCTTTTCGGCAAGGACGCGCCGCCGCCCAGTCAGTATCAGGTTCATGTCAAACCGGCGGACAGCGGTTCGAGCGTCGAGGTGCTCGACAAGGAAGGTGGCCCCGAGGCCTCGAAGATCGGCGAGCGGATTTTGAGCTTGCTGTACGAACAGCTGAAATAATTGCGGCACACTGCCAACCGACTTTATTGCCTCGATCAGTTTGCCGCCGGCACGTCGCGAACGATGGCCCGGTTGATCTCTACGCCGTCCGCGCGTAGATCCAGATGACGCGCCACCGCCCTGAAGCGATCCCCACCTCCGCACCGGACGTGCTGCGTCTACCCGGCTGTCGCGCGCTGTCGTCGTTTCGGCGCGAGCGCTTGCTCGCGACCGCTAGATCGGTTGTGCCCGCGCTGCGCGATATCGATGCGCGTTACTGGCATTTCGTCGCGTTGACCTCCGAGTTGAACCCGACGGAAATCGCGACGCTGCAGCGCCTGCTCCGATACGGTCCGCAGGCCGAAGCGACGGAAGCGGTGCCGGGCGGTGAGTTGTTGCTCGTCGTGCCGCGCGTCGGCACCATCTCGCCGTGGTCGAGCAAGGCAACCGATATCGTGCGTCATTGTGGTTTGGCGAAGATAAGGCGCGTCGAGCGCGGCGTCGCTTGGTATTTGATCAAGGACGGCGCGGTGCTAACCGTATCGGAGCGCGCGCAACTCGCGCCGTTGTTGCACGATCGCATGACGGAAACGGTCGTGACACGGCCGGTGGCGTTGTTCGATGACGAGCAACCGACTCCGTTGCGCGTCATCGACGTCATCGGCAGCGGTCGCGCGACGCTTGAGGCGGCCGACAAGGAATTGGGATTGGCGCTCGCGGCGGATGAGTTCGACTATTTGCTCGCGGCGTTTACACGGCTACGCCGTAATCCGACCGACGTCGAGCTGATGATGTTCGCGCAGGCGAACTCGGAACATTGCCGGCACAAGATTTTCAATGCCGAATGGGTTATCGACGGCGAGCGCCAGGATCGTTCGCTGTTCGAGATGATCCGCGAAACCCACGCGAAAAATCCGAAAGGCACGCTCGTGGCGTATCAGGACAACGCCGCCGTGATCGAAGGCGGGCGCATCGCGCGCTTTTTCAGCGACTCGGCCGGCGAGTACGGTTATCGCGAGGATGACACGCATATCGTCATGAAGGTGGAGACGCACAACCACCCGACCGCAATCTCGCCGCATCCCGGTGCCGCGACCGGGTCGGGCGGCGAGATACGCGATGAAGGCGCGACCGGGCGCGGCGCGAAACCGAAGGCGGGCTTGACCGGGTTTTCCGTTTCCAATCTGCGCATCCCCGGGGCCGAGCGGCCGTGGGAAGTCGATTACGGCAAACCCGATCGGATCGCGTCGGCGCTGCAAATCATGCTCGACGGCCCGATCGGCGGCGCTTCGTTCAACAATGAATTCGGTCGCCCGAATATCGTCGGGTATTTTCGCACCTTCGAGCAACGACTCGGCGATGAGGTGCGCGGTTATCACAAGCCGATCATGATCGCCGGCGGCGTCGGCAACATTCGTGGCCAGCATGTCGCGAAATCGGAGCTTCCGCCCGGCGCAAAGATCGTCGTGATCGGCGGGCCGGCGATGTTGATCGGGCTCGGCGGCGGCGCTGCGTCGAGCCTGGCGAGCGGCGCGACCGAAGCCGAGCTCGATTTCGCGTCGGTGCAGCGCGCGAACGCCGAGATGCAGCGCCGCTGCCAGGAGGTCATCGATCAATGTTCGACGCTCGGCGCAGCCAATCCGATCCTGTCGATCCATGACGTCGGCGCCGGTGGGCTCGCGAACGCGGTGCCGGAGTTGGTGTACGCGAGCGGGCGCGGGGGGCGCTTGGAGCTGCGCGCGATTCCGAACGCCCAACCCGGCATGTCGCCGATGCAGCTCTGGTGCAACGAAGCACAAGAGCGCTATGTGCTCGCGGTGATGCCGGATGGTCTCGACCGCCTCACCCGCGTATGCGAACGCGAGCGTTGTCCGTATGCGGTTATCGGCGAAGCGACCGAGCGGAAGCTGTTGGTCGTCGAGGACCGTCACTTTGGCGATGCCGCTCACGTGCGCGATCCGACGCATGCGCAGCGCGCGCGGCCGATCGACCTAGAGCTCGATATCGTGCTCGGCAAACCACCGCGCATGCGGCGGGAGGCGAAGCGCGCGCCGCGCAAGCTCGCCGCGTTCAAGACCAAGGGGATCGATCTTCGCGAGGCGGCGCACCGCGTGCTGAAGCTTCCGGCGGTCGCGGATAAGAGCTTTCTCATCACGATCGGCGATCGCAGCGTCGGCGGCCTCGTCGCGCGCGATCAAATGGTCGGTCCGTGGCAGGTGCCGGTCGCCGACGTCGGCGTGACGGCGAGCGGATATCAGGCGTATACCGGCGAGGCGATGGCGATGGGCGAGCGCACGCCCCTCGCGCTCATCGACGCACCGGCGAGCGGGCGCATGGCGGTCGGCGAGGCGCTGACCAACATCGCCGCGGCGCGCGTGCGCGCGTTGCCGGACGTGAAACTCTCGGCCAACTGGATGGCGGCGGCTGGTCATCCCGGAGAGGACGCCGCGCTTTACGACACGGTACGAGCGGTCGCGCTCGACTTTTGTCCCGCGCTCGGCATTTCGATTCCGGTCGGTAAGGACTCGATGTCGATGAAGACGATGTGGCAACAAGGAACCGAGCAGCGTAGCGTGACCGCGCCGCTCTCGCTCGTTATTTCGGCGTTCGCGCCGGTGCTGGACGTGCGCAGAACGCTGACGCCGCGACTGCGCACCGATCGCGGCGAAACCGATTTGATTCTGATCGATCTCGGCAAGGGTCGAAACCGCCTCGGCGGTTCGGCGCTCGCGCAAGTGTACGGGCAAATCGGCGATGAGGCGCCCGACGTCGACGATCCGCGCACGCTCAAGCTGTTCTTTCACGTCGTCCAGGCACTGAACGAACTTGGTTATGCCTACGCCTACCACGACCGCTCCGACGGCGGATTGTTCGCGACGATCTGCGAGATGGCTTTTGCCGGGCACACCGGCGTGCGCGTCGACCTGACGCCGCTCGGCCGCGACCCGGTCGCGGCGCTTTTCACCGAGGAGCTCGGCGCGGTGCTGCAGGTGCCGAGCGCGCGCCGCGAGGGGATTCTCGGTGCGCTCAAGAAGGCGGGACTCGGCCGGCAGTCGTATATCGTCGGCTCGTTGACCGGCGACGATATTGTCAGCTTTCAACACGGCGGCAAGGAAATTTTCTACGACGCGCGCGTGAACTTGCACCGCGCGTGGTCCGAAACCAGTTACCACATGCAGCGGTTGCGGGACAATCCGCTGTGTGCGCAAGAAGAATACGATCGCCTGCTCGACGCCGCAGATCCCGGGCTCTCTGTGCAACTTACATTCGATCCAAACGAAAAGGTCGCGGCCCCCTATATCGCGCGCGGCGTACGCCCGCGCATCGCCATCTTGCGCGAACAGGGCGTCAACGGGCAGACCGAGATGGCGGCGGCGTTCGACCGCGTCGGCTTCGCCGCGATCGACGTCACGATGAGCGACATCATCGAGGGTCGCGTCGTACTCACGGACTACAAAGGTATCGCCGCGTGCGGCGGCTTTTCATACGGTGACGTGCTCGGCGCGGGGGAAGGCTGGGCTAAGTCGATTCTCTACAACGCGCGCGCGCGCGCGCAGTTCAGCGCCTTCTTCGAGCGCGCCGACACGTTCGCGCTCGGCGTATGCAACGGTTGCCAGATGATGTCGAGCTTGCGCGAGTTGATTCCGGGCGCGGCCGCTTGGCCCCACTTCGTGCGCAATTTATCCGAGCAATTCGAAGCGCGCTTTTGTCGCGTGCAGATTCCCGAGAATCCGTCGGTTCTGTTTCGCGGCATGACTGGGTCGATGCTGCCGATCGCGGTGGCACATGGCGAAGGTCGCGCGGAGTTTCGCTCCGAAGAGCATGTCGAGCAGGTGATTCTCGAAAAACAAGTCGCGCTTTGCTTCGTCGACAATCGCGGTGCACTGGCGCGCACATATCCCTACAATCCGAACGGCTCCCCGCACGGCATCACCGGCCTTACGACAGCCGACGGCCGCTTCACGATTCTGATGCCGCATCCCGAGCGTGTGTTCCGCACGGTCGCCAATTCATGGCATCCCGACGATTGGGCCGAGGACAGCCCGTGGCTGCGGATGTTTCGCAATGCCAGAGTTTGGGCGGGTTAAACCGCGTTACGAAACACGTGGCTCTTACTGTTTGCTCTAGTACGGGGCCGCTTGTTCGGCGCGCACCCTCGGGAGACTACCGATGACCGGGCGAGTTTTCGCGTATGTATTCGGCTCGGCAATTTCGATCGCTAGCACCGGCGCGCAGGCGAAGACGATCATGGTGTTTCTGTGCGGCGGCGGGGCGGCGCACCCCGAGCAGTGCAAGGCGGATGCCGGCAAATTCCAGGGCGGCCTGCCCGACTTGCCGGTGAAACTATTTTTCCCCACGGGCAACTTGGTTCCTGGAGGAAATCTTTTGAACGATGTGGAGTTTCGGGGCTTTCACACCAAAGGATTACCGACGCGAGTGTACGGAGAGCGAGATTTTCGGGAACAGGAGCAATGGCTGTCCGAGCAGGACGCGGGTACCCATTTCATATTCATCGCGGCGAGCGCCGGCTGGGTCGCGTTCGATAAATTGGCGCCGAAGCTGAAACGGCTTGGCGTAGCAGATCGGGGCTACGACGTAATCCTGAATCAACCGGCCGGAACGCACGCCGGTCGACCGGGAACTCATCGTGACATGCCCTTTTCGTTCGATGATTTGCCGTCAAGACCGAGAAGTGTGATAAATCTGTTGGCGCCGGATAAGCAGACAAGTGAAGTGTTCGACGAGCCTCGCATCACGTTCTCCTCGGATCTCTACTATGCGGTTCGTCTCGGGCCGGTATGGAGCAAGGATTGGGAGCACGACGGTCCCGAATACCTGCCGACGAAACCGATGGACAAGCACGGAACAGCGACCGGAGTCGGCCTGGAGTTTGTCGTTCCCGTGGTACGCTTGACCTCGAACTCATCTCGGGATTTCGCCACATCGTTTCGACAGGCCAACGCGGAAATCTCATTCGGCGTCGAGACGCTGCGAAAGATGGCGGTCTACATCAGTGCGTTGAATCCGAAAAATCTGGATAAGTGGCCGGGAAAATCCAAGTATCTCGTGGACTATCTGCCGGCGCTCCCGACGTTCTGGTCGGAAACGGACGATCCATCGCAAGGCGAGAGTCGAGCAGAAGCGGCCGAATTCATCGCACGCGCACGCGGCGCGCATCGAGCGATCGTGTTCGGCATGGGTCCGGCAGCGGATACGATCTATCGCGAGGCGGTCGCGACGTTCGGGCAGGAAAATGTCGAGCGATCGCCGATCGTCGCGAGCGCGCATTATATGCAATACGCCGCCAGAAATTTTCGCGCGGATGCGATCTTCGTCGTCACGAAACGACGAGCGCTCGACGTTGACATCGCTCTTGCCTGCGATCCAAAGGACGGACCTTGTTTGCCCCGACGCGGGTGCGGCGATGACGCGGATAAGTGTCCTCCGCTCGGTAAGTACTGGTTTACTTGGCCGCCGCGACACAATTTTCCTCCAACGACGGCGCATGGAAACGACGCAGGCGGCGGGCCGCCTCCGCCCGGCGAACGTACCAATGTGAGAGGCGATTCGCCTCCGTCGGCCGGCGGCTCAGGCCCAAGTGTAGAGGTCAAGAAAGGCCAAGCGGTGGGTGGCGCCGAGATTGATCCGACTCCTCGGCGAGAAGAGCAATCCATTCCCGCCGCCGGCGCCTCGATATTGCGATCGCGCAAATCAGGCGCGGCAACGTGGTCGTTTCCCTCGCCGCCGAACGGTGCGCCGTGAGAGCGCTGCTTGTCTTGGCGTTGGGTCTGTTGCCAGTCGTTGTTTGCGCGGACGCCACGGTGGACGCTATTGAGGAATATCGTCGGCAATGCGACGCACCCGAAGTGCGCGAGACACTCCCGGTCGCGGGCCGCGCCGTGTCGCTTCGCGTCACGCAAGAGCATCTTAAGAATTGCCGGGCTCGAACGGATTGCGACACGGGCGCCGACAATTTTTACGGCTTGCAGCGTTTGCATGGGTTCGTCGTGGACATCGAACACCGCGATGTC
>JBGPCS010000133.1:0-7026 GCA_041481875.1 Sulfurifustaceae bacterium | reverse complement strand
GGTTCGCCGTTTGGATATTGCGCCTCGCGATTGTTGCCTCATGCGGTTCGCGGTACATTGCGTAACGCCTTCCGTCACTTCAACCGTGAGCGAATATCATGCCTAATGGCTCGAAACTTGTCCGCGCGCTTTTCGTCGGTTCTCTGTTGTTGAGCTTCACCGCAGCGGCGATTACGGCGGCGGCGGACAAAACCGGCAAACAAGGTGTCGTGATTCAGATCAGCGAAAACAATCCGGCAATCTGGAATCTCGCCTTGAACAACGCCAAGAATATCCAGCAAGAGTTGGGCAAGGACAACGTCAATATCGAAATCGTCGCTTACGGTCCGGGCATCGCGATGCTCGCGTTCGACTCCGAAGTCGCGCCACGGCTCAAGCAGGCGAGCGCCGATAACATCGCCCTCCTCGCCTGCGGCAATACCATGAGAAACCAAAAGCTCACCGAGAAAGATCTGGACCGCCACATCCGCGTCGTAGCCGCGGGGGTGGTCGAGATTATGAATCGGCAGCGGGACGGATGGTCTTACATTAAGCCGTAGTTCCGACGCGCGAATGATCGCGGATCATGGCCGGTTGCAAGCTCGTCCGCCGGGCGCGCCATCGATCAAGTGCCCGATGTCCGTACCACGGTCTATTATCTTTAAGGAGCCGGTGAGTACCCAAATATAGCGGAGCGAGCGAAATGGAAATCCTCACTGTGGACTTCAAACGCCAACCGATCGGTGCACTGACGATTTCCGCCGGCGTCGCGTCTTTTCCCGTTCACGGCAACACCTCGGAGATCGTGCTACGAACCGCGGACGCTGCGCTGTACCAAGCCAAGAATGACGGGCGGGACCGGTGATACTTGCGCGGTCAGAGTGACTTCCATTGGTTGCTCCGAACCCTTTGAGCGATTGAAAATCACCGCCGGTGATAGCCAACCAACGAGCGACAATCTCCAATGACAATCCAACGAAACGATCTCGAGGCGGCCGCCGAGGCCGGCGTGTTGCACCGCGACCAAGTCGATCGACTGCTCGCCTTCCTCGATCAGCGCGAGAGCAGGTCAGGTAAGGCGAAATTCAGCGGCACCCATGTGCTGTACTACCTGGGCGGCTTGTTGGCGATCGGCGCCGCGACGCTGTTCGCGACGCTGGCGATCGAGGCGCTCGGCATGAGAGCGCTGCTCGCGTTGTCGGCGCTATACGCGCTTTGCGCCGTCGGTATCGCGATATGGTTCGAGCAGAAGGAGCTCGGCGTGCCGGCCGGCATCTTCGCGACGCTCGCGATCGCGCTGGTTCCGCTGGCGGTGTATGCGCTGCAGCACGTGCTGGGCTTCTGGGCGGACGGCGCGCATGCGGCGCACTATCGCGACTATCACTACTGGATCGATTGGCGCTGGCTGCTCATGGAGCTCGCGACGCTGGCGATCGGCGCGGTGATGCTGTGGCGCTTTCGGTATACGTTCCTGGTGATGCCGATCGCAGTGACGCTGTGGTACTTGGGAATGGACGTCGTGCCGGCGCTGATCATGCAAGCCGACCTCGGAACCGACGCGTTTAGCGGCGCTGCGTGGGAATTGCGCAAGCGTATTACCGTCGTGTTCGGACTGCTCATGTTGCTGATAGCGTTCTTCGTCGACATTCGTTCGCGTCATAGCAAAGACTACGCGTTTTGGTTGTACCTTTTCGGCGTGATGACCTTTTGGGGCGGGTTGTCGACGATGGGCAGTGGCGAGTTGTCGGGCAAGCTGATCTATCTCGCGATCAATTTTCTGATGATATTCATCGCGGCGATTCTAGGCCGCAGAGTGTTCGCCGTGTTCGGCGGCATCGGCATCGTCATGGTTTTGGGCGACCTGTCGTGGGGCATGTTCAAGAACAGTTTCGCCTTTGTTGCGATATTGACCCTCCTCGGTTTCGGCTTGATCGGTGCCGGCGTCTGGTGGAGCAGGCACGAAGCAAGCATCTCAGCCGTATTGCGTGCGTTCCTACCGAAGGACTTAAGAGAGCTGCTGGAGACGCGGGCCGGCTAGGGAAACAGGGCGATTCACCGAATTTTCATCGCGACTTGCGCGGCGTCGGATCGAACGTACCGTCGCGCCTGATTTCATACAGCTCTACCTGATTTATCATATAAGGCTCCGCGTCCAACGACCGGCGTTGCCCATAGGCGGCTTGCCTTTCGCAGATTTCCTTGCCCTCCGTATTAACGCCGTAAGCCGCGCATTCTTGAATAAAATACTTAGACGCTCTCAAATTATTAAAACTTTTCACATTCCTCCCGTTTGATTTCCGCCGGCACGATATCTTGAGCGTGAACGCGGCGTACCAAGTGCCGTCGAGTTTGTTGCAGGAGTCGAAACTTCGCGGCGGATAGCTAGTCGCCGCCGCTTCTTTGAGCTTGTTCATCCGCTCCTGAAAGGCGACTTGCGCGTCCTCTCGCTTCGTTTGTTCCGGAGTTTTCGCCCGGCGGACGCATACTCGGTCGGTGCGCGTTTCAAAAACACCTCGCGGCACATACACCGGTATTCGAGTACCGGTCACACACTTCACGATTGACGACTTGGTCGCGATATTCCAAGCACTCGCCCGTGACGCAACCGTCCAATCCGCCCAAAACAACCATTGCGCCTACGATGCCCACCATTTTCGAGAAGTGCTTCATCGCAAATCTCCCGTGTTATTTATGGGTAAGCGGGTGAGGTTAACGATCTCGTCATCGAGCCTCGAGATGAGTTTACGACGCGTTCGGCAAATTCTCCGTTTCCCTCCCGCCAACCCTAAGCTCGCCCATCTCTCGCTATGACGGTTTGGTTGCATAAACTCACCGCCAACGACTCGAATGCCGGCGAGTTTTATTTCATTCGTCCGGCGACGGCGGCGAGCGCCTGGGCCAAGTCTCCCTGCTCCGGAAAAGCCGCGCGCGTGGGATCGGCGTGCACCCGGCGGATCCAAATCGCTTCGACGCGCGTGGGATAGCGCGTGTAAACGTCATGATAGGTCTCCGGATCCTTTTCGCCGTCATCGCCTACCAGTACAAAGCGTACGTGCGGCAACCGCGCGAAGATATCCTCGATTTTTTGAGTCTTGTACGCAATCTGATTCGTGAGCGGCTCACTGGTGCGATCATTCGTGACTTTCTTGGTGATCAACACCCCGCGCGGGAAGCGGTTGATGTCGAGAAACGTCTGAATCGAGCCGTGAAGTTGGCGCGGCGAGGCGGAAAGATAGATTATCGGCGCTGTCTCCGGCTGCGGATTGCGCCCGGCCAAGCGTCGATAGAAATCCGCAACGCCCGGAACCGCCTTGCGCTGCAACGGATTTTTTAAAAAGGTGTTTGCGAGGAGCTTGTTCTTGTCCGTAACGTCGGAGACGAGAATCGTATCGTCGATGTCGGAGATTATTCCGAGCTTATTCCCAGGCGGAACAATCAGAAGCGCACCCGCACCGCTCTGGTCCCGAACGCGTGCTGTCACCGGCCGCCAACCCGGTGTAAGCGTTCGCGCGTCGTCGATCGTCACTTTCAGATAGCCCTCGTCATCGGTGACGGTACTCCAGTCTCTTCCGGCGACGTACACCGTGACGTTGCGTCCTTTGCGCTCGTTGTTGAAGAGCATGCGGAGATTGCGCACGAGATTGCGCCACCACGAATCCGTGGCGCTCGCCGCCTTTATCGATTCGCTTTCGATGACGCGCCCCTCGACCACCGCACCGCGCGCATCGCCATAACCGGGATAGAGCACAATGGCATCGGACGCCGCGTGTACCGCGAGCGCCACGACGGCGCAAAGTACGCCTAGCGTGAAGCGAACGAGAAACGGTGGAGTACGCGTACCGACAAATTGGTTATTCACATCGCTTGCCCGCAAATTCCTGGGGCTAGCTTCAACCTCAATCGCCGCGAAATCAACCGGCGCCCCGATGGAGCGGCGCAATGGTTGGGTCAGATCACGGCAACGCCGCCATGAACCGCGCCGTGACCTGAGCCGAACTCCCAACGGCGGGATCAGACAACAAACGGTTACTCACTCGGGACGCATGCACTAAAAGCGGAGACGAACGATCTCAGCCTATTCCGCCTCACATCGTCCCTTTCGCCCCGCAATTGATGAGCCAGAAGTGCATCGCGAAAGCGACCGAGCGAATCGTA
Source organism: Sulfurifustaceae bacterium (assembly GCA_041481875.1). Taxonomy (GTDB): domain Bacteria; phylum Pseudomonadota; class Gammaproteobacteria; order Acidiferrobacterales; family Sulfurifustaceae; genus JACQFZ01. Next base: position 2,892 of record JBGPCS010000133.1, on the reverse strand, counting down.
GAGCTTCAGTCCTTGGGGCACCTCTCGACCGAACGCCTGATAATGCTCGGCGTGCGTGTGGCGCTGATCGCGAAGCATGGAAAGCAATTTCTGCTCCCGTTCCTTCCTTTGCTTGTCGGGCGGCGTAGATTGGTCGTCACGCAGGATATCGATATAGACCGGCAACCGTTCGAACTCGGGGGCGGCGAGCCGGTGAATCTTCGCCATGTTTTCCTCTTGCAGTGGACTGATCAACTCGATCCGGCCGAGCATTACACGCGTGATGTCCGCCGGGACTGAAACGGAGATCGGCAAGTAGTGATCGATCCACGTTCTCGGCAACAAAGTAAACAGGCGCAAACCCTCGCTCTTGAAGTACGACAGCTCCCAGGTTTCGAGCATCGCTTGCGCCTCGTCGGGAAACAGTCCTTGTTCGAGCAGCGCGTCCCGCAACGCGGTCTGTAGCGCCGCGAGGTTGGTGTGCGAAGCGCCGGCGTCGTCGGCCGGAAGTGGAATCGTGACTTGTCCGGCGACAGCGCTCGCCGCGTCGAAAGCGGCGTACCACAGTCGACCGTCGGGGAATACACGGACCAGCCAGCTTCGCGGAATGCTGCCGATGCGTCCGCGGGGATCGCCGAGGCGCAGCGCAATCGCGACACGGTTCTCTTGCTGACTGACGACGATCGGCGCATCGATGTGTCCGACGCCGCGATAGAACAAATACTTCTCGGACTCCTGACCGTCGGCGGTCGTAACCGTCGTCGATCCGACTTTGCGCGGCGCCAGCCAGACTCGCTCGGATGTTTGCGGCAGCGCCGCCGGCGTCTTCGCGCCCAGACGAATCCCACGCCATTCGAGCCGACCGCGGACCGCACTCGTCAGGCGATCGGGAAAACGCGGATTGTCCGAGCGCGCGGCGGGAAAATATTCCGTCAGCCAGCCGCCGACGAAACTCGCGCGGAAGTCAAACGGTTTGGCGCCGGTGGGATCGCCGGGCGGATAGAAGTACACGACCGGCGTCTCCAGGCGCAACGTAACATCGGGATGGCAACGGGGCGCGCCTTGGCTCCACGACGCGGGCATGGAGCTCGGCGTCCAGATCGGTAAGCCGCCAAGACGATGCACGAAGGGCGGAACCGGTTCATCGTCGACGTTGATACCGCCGATGGTGGCGCCGGCGTTGTCCTGCAACGATGTGAATGTTCCCCACTCGTGGACGACAAGCGTCTGTCCCGGTGCAGCGGCCGCATGGGCGCTGCGTCCAAGGACCGCGGCGACCAACGCGATCGATCCGATAAAGATGTTGCTCAGCAAACGCAACCTCCGCGACGCCATGATCGAGCAAAAACCGAAGATATCTGTACCAAGACGCGCTTGGATCCGACCCTGTCCATTCTAGACTGCCAACGCGACATGCGCCGACGTGCGAGCCTTCCTATTCGTGCTCCGCGCTTCCCATCCGGTCGCTCCAACCGCTTTCTTGACAGGCCGGCGCGACGCGCTGAAGATTGGCCGGCTTTCTCCCAATACGACAACATCTAATTACTAGGAGAGTCGCTATGCGCAAGCTCCGTTTGTTATCTATTATCGCGGCCGCGCTGACGGTCGCATTCGCTACCTCGGCGTACGCGGCCGAGGGCACGCTGAAGATCGGCGCGCCGCAGCCGATGACGGGACCCGATGCCCCGTTCGGCGATAAGTTCAAGAAGGCTTACTCGATGGCGGTTGAAGAAATCAACGCCGCGGGTGGCGTCAACGGCAAGAAACTCGAAGTCATCCTCGAAGATCATCAGGCGAAGAATCCGCTCGCCGCGACCGTTGCGGAGAAACTCATCACGCAGGAAAAAGTTTTGATCCTCACGGGTGGACGCGCGTCAGGCCAGGCGGTTGAGATCGCTTCCGTCGCGCAACGGCTGAAAACCCCTTATCTGGTCGATCACCCGTCCGCCGACATCATCACGTCGAAGGGCTTCGAATGGGTATTCCGCAATAACCCCACGGGCTCGATTTATCCGCAGGCGTTCAACAAATTCATTACTGAAGTACCGGGCGCGCTGCCGACATCGGCGGCGATCATTTACGACAACACGGTGTTCGGCAAGACCATCGCCAACGCGGTGACGAGCATTCTCAAGGCGAAGAACGTGCAAATCGTCAACGACGAGGCGTACGCGCTGAACACGCTCGACTTCAAGCCGATCGTAACCAAAGTGAAGGCGAACAATCCGGACTACGTGCTGATGGTCGCGGTCGCGACGACCGACGCGATATTGCTCACGCGCCACGCGAAGGAGATCGGCCTCTCGCCGCGCGCGTATGTCGGCTTCGGCGGTGGCTTCGGCGTCGATGACTTCGCGAAACAGCTCGGCCCCTTGAGCGAAAACGTGTTCTCCTCGGCCGCGTGGTCGGGCAATCCGAACGATCCAAAGGTGAAGGCGTTCTCCGACAAATTCTACAAGGCGCACGGCATCTATCCGAAAGAGCACGAAGTCGAGGGCTACTCCGCGATCTACATCATCGCCGACGCCATGAAACGCGCGAAGCTGACCGGCAACGTCGATGCCGATCGTGCGGCGATTCGCGACGCGCTGACGAAGACGGATATGCAGACGGTGTTCGGTAAGGTAAGGTTCGCCAACTGGAAAGGTCCGCTCGGCGACGAATACACCAACCAGAACGTCTACTCGCCGGATCACTCGGTGCTCGCGCAATGGCGCGACACGAAGCTCTTGAACGTCTGGCCGAAGAACAACGCCGAAACGATGTATGCGTTGAAATAACCACCGTCCTTCGGTTTCGCGCTTAAAGAATCTTGGATTACTACCCACTCCCTCCGGGAGAGGGCCGGGGTGAGGGGCGGCGGTACAGATGATTGAGCTGTTTCCCTCACCCCAACCCCTCTCCCGGAGGGAG
>JBGPCS010000132.1:0-7043 GCA_041481875.1 Sulfurifustaceae bacterium | reverse complement strand
TCACGGTCGTCAATCTCGATCCGTTACCGATCAAGAACAGCAAAGTTCCCGCCGCCGGAGGATCGACCCATGTCCGCTAACTTGCGTTTGCGCGTGCTGACGGCGGGTTTGATGTTGTTGTGCGGGAACGCGACCGCGGGCCCGAAGATCGAGCACTGGACGCTCGACAACGGTACGCGCGTTTATTTCGTTCGCACGCCGCAGCTGCCGCTGGTGCAATTGCGTGCGGTGTTCGACGCCGCGTCGAGTCGCGACCCCGTCGACAAGCCGGGACTCGCCCTCATAACGAATGCCATGCTGCGGCAAGGCGCGGCTGGTTTGAACGCGGATGAGATCGCAAGCGGCTTCGAGAATCTAGGCGCGCAATTGAGTAATAGCTCGGAGCGTGACATGGCGATCGTCGAGCTACGTACGCTGTCGGACCCGAAGCTTCTCAACCCCGCGCTCGAGTTGTTCGCAAAAATCGTTGGCCAACCGACGTTCCCGACGGACGCGACCGCGCGCGAGCGCGACCGCGCGCTTGTTTCGTTGCAGCGCGACAGTCAATTGCCCGATGTTATCGCCGAAAAAACCTTCTGGCGCAGCATGTATGGCAGTCATCCGTACGCGCATGATCCGATCGGTACGGTCGAATCCTTGCGTGCGATCACGCGCGCGGATCTGGCCGCGCACCACGTGCGTTACTACACCGGGGCGAACGCTTGGCTCGCGATTGTCGGCGATGCCACGCTGAGCGAAGCCAAGACGATCGCGCAGCGCGCGCTGGGTTCGCTCCCAGCGGGTGCGGCAGCGACGGCGTTGCCGCCGGTTCCGCCGGCCTCGGCGAAACCGCGTGTCGCGATCGACTTTCCCGCGCAGCAGTCGCATGTCCGTCTCGGCCACCCGGGGATTCGGCGGGACGATCCGGATTACTTCCCCCTCATCGTCGGCAATTACACCCTGGGTGGCGGTGGGCTGATCTCTCGGCTTGCCGTCGAGGTGCGCGAGAAACGCGGTTACTCCTACAGCGTATACAGCTACTTTTCGCCGATGCGGGCTGCCGGCCCGTTCACTCTCGGGCTGCAGACGAAAAACGCGCAACGCGATGCCGCGATAGCGGTCGCGCGTCAGGTGCTCGATGAGTTCGTCGAGCGCGGACCGACGGAGCCAGAGCTTGAGGCGGCGAAGCGCTACCTGACAGGCAGCTTTCCGTTGCGGCTCGACAGTAACAAGAAGATCGCCGAGAACATCGCTTTCATCGGTTTCTACGCCTTGCCGTTGACGTATCTCGATGAGTTCATCCCGCGCGTCGAGGCGGTGACGGGCGAGCAAATTCGCGCGGCATTCAAGCGTCACCTGCACCCGAAAGACGCGGTCACCGTCCTGGTCGGCGGTGGCGCGGGTTAAAGCGCGCCGCGCGCGGCGCTCCTCCTATCCCGGCAGCATTAGAATCATCGGCGGCCGCTGGCGCAGCCGCCGCCTCCCGGTGCTCGCGGCGGAGGGCCTGCGCCCGACGCCCGACCGCGTGCGCGAGACGTTGTTCAATTGGCTCGCGCCGTACGTCGATGGCGCGCGTTGCCTCGATCTCTTCGCCGGTACCGGTGCATTGTGCCTGGAAGCGTTGTCGCGCGGCGCCGCTGACGTCGTCATGGTCGAGCGCGATGCCGCCGCCGCGCGGCAATTGCGCGAGAATGTCGCGCGGCTCGAAGCGGTCGGCGCCGAAGTCGTGGCGTTGGACGCGCTGGAATACCTGGCCGGTCGCGCGAGTGCGTTCGACATTATTTTCATCGATCCGCCGTTTGCCGCCGCCGCCGACATGATTCCCCGCTGCGTCGAGCGCCTGGCCGAAGGATGGCTCAATGCAGGCGGCTCGCTTTATATCGAAGCGCCGCGGGCGTTCGAGACAATGCGTTGGCCCGACGACTGGCGGATGTTGAAACGCCAAATCGCCGGACCGATCGCGTACTCCCTCGTACGCGGTTGACCTCGATTGACGGCTGGCGCGCCGGCCCGGCTATACTGTTGCTCGATGAATGTCATCGCGCTCTACCCCGGAACCTTCGATCCGATCACCAACGGCCATACCGACCTCGTGCGCCGTGCGGCGCGGCTTTTCGATGAGGTGGTCGTGGCGATCGCCGCGAACCCGAAGAAAACGCCGTTGTTTACGCTGGAGGAGCGCGTCGGGCTGGCGCAGAGCATTTTAAAAGACGTGCGCGGCGCGCGCGTCATCGGTTTCGACAATCTGTTGATCGATCTCATGCGCCAGGAAGGCGCGCGCGTCATTCTGCGCGGCTTGCGCGCCGTATCCGATTTCGAATTCGAGTTCCAAATGGCCGGCATGAATCGCAAGCTCGCCCCGGATTTCGAAACGGTATTCATGACTCCCTCGGAGCATGAGATGTTCATCTCCTCCTCGCTGGTGAAGGAGATCGCGGTTTTGCACGGAAATGTCTCGGACTTCGTCGATCCGCGGGTGTGCGCCGCGCTGAAGGCGCGCCTCGGTTGAGGCCCGGATTTTCCCAATGGCGCTCTTTATCACCGACGAATGCATCAACTGCGACGTGTGCGAACCGGCGTGCCCGAACGGTGCGATCTCGCAGGGCGAGGAGTACTACGTCATCGCGCACGCGTTATGTACCGAATGTGTCGGGCACTCGGTGGTTTCGAAATGTGTCGAAGTGTGCCCGGTCAATTGCATTCTGCCGGACCCGACGCATCCGGAAACCCGGGACGCGCTGCATCGAAAATATCTCGCGCTAACCGGACAAAGCTCTTCCGTCTGATCGGTTCACATGCACGGTGCGGTTCTACCGGTTTGACCTCGTGCGCGGATATCCTTCGCCCATGCGCCACCGCTCAATTCTTGCGCTGATTGTTGTCGCGAGCTTCGCCGCGAACGCACAGACGCGGCCGCCGAGTGCCGCGATCGCGACCGCGCATCCGGCCGCCACCGCGGCCGGGCGCGAGATTCTCGAATCCGGCGGCAACGCGTTCGACGCCGCGGTTGCGGTAGCGGCCGCGCTGGCGGTGGTCGAGCCGTATTCCTCGGGGCTCGGCGGCGGCGGATTTTTTTTGCTGCATCGGGAAAGCGACGGCAGCGACGTCATGCTCGACGCGCGCGAGCGCGCGCCGCTCGCCGCGCGTGCCGACATGTACCTCGATGCAAACGGCCAGCCGATTCCGCGTGCGTCGCTCGACGGGCCGCGCGCGGCGGCCGTTCCCGGACTTCCGGCGGGGCTCGCGCATCTCGCGCAGCGCTACGGCAAATTGCCGCTGGCGCGCTCGCTCGCGCCGGCGCTTCGGTTGGCGCGCACCGGCTTCGCCGTCACCCCGCTGTATCGGCGCTTCGCGCAATTTCGTGCCGAGGCGTTGATCAAAGGCGGGGCCGCGTCGATTTTTCTGGACGGTAAAGATGTGCCGGCCGCAGGCGCGCTCGTGCGTCAGCTCGATCTAGCGCGCACGCTGGAGCGGCTGGCTGGCAAGGGCGCGCCCGGCTTCTATCAGGGGGACACCGCGCGCCGTCTGGTCGAGAGCGTTCGCTCCGCGGGCGGTATTTGGACGCCGGCGGATCTCGAGCAATACCGCGTGATCGAGCGCGTGCCGCTGCGCGGGACATATCGCGGCGCCAAGATCGTCACCGCGGCACTGCCTTCCTCCGGCGGGATTCTCCTGATCGAGATGCTTGGGATGTTGGAGGGTTTCGATCTCGAGCCGCTTGTGCCCGCCGAGCGTGCGCATTTGCTGATCGAAGTGATGCGCCGTGCCTACGGCGATCGCGCGCTTTATCTCGGTGATCCTGCTTTCATGCCGCGCAATCTAGTGACGCAGATCCTCGATCCGCGACGGATCGCCAATCTGAAAAACAGCATCGACCGAGCCCGCGCCACGGCGAGCAAGACGCTGCCGGGCGTTCCTGCGCCGTTAAGCGGAACGGACACCACACACTTCTCGATAATCGATACCGCGGGTAATCGTGTATCCGCGACGATCACGATCAACATTCCGTTCGGCTCGGGCTTTGTCGCGGCGGGCACGGGCGTGTTGCTCAACAACGAGATGGACGATTTTTCGCTGGCGCCAGGGGTTCCGAATGCGTACGGGTTGACCGGCGGCGAGGCGAACGCAATCGGGCCCGGCAAACGGCCGCTCTCCAGCATGACGCCGACCTTCATCGAAACGAGCGACGCGGTTGCGATATTGGGAACGCCGGGCGGGAGCCGTATTATTTCGATGGTGTTGCTCGCGGCGCTCGACTTCATGCACGGAGCCGCCGACGTGCGAAAGTGGGTGAACCGGCCGCGGTTTCATCATCAATACGTCCCCGATCGGGTCAGCCACGAGCCGAACGCCTTCACGGCGGACGAGGCGGAACTGCTGCGACGCAAGGGGCACGAGCTGCAGTCGACCGAGCGGTCTTACGGCAACATGCAGGCGGTCGTTTGGGATCGCACCAACAACAAAGTCGACGCGGCTTCCGATCCGCGCGGCGAGGGAGCGGCCGATGTGTTCGCGATCCGCGAGCGTCGCGCGGGTGCCGCGCGATAGGGTTCAGGCCGAGCGGCTAGCCGCTCGTGTGTCGAGGTTGTCGAAATCGAGTAATTGCTGGATGGCGACGAGGCGTTTCTCGAGCGCCCGTTCTTGCTCATTGACGCCGTCGCGAATCTGGTCGAGCTCGCCGATGCGGTCTTCCAGCGTGTCGGTGGCCTTGTGGATGCGCTTGATCGATTCGAGCCGGCGGCGCAGTAGGATCTGGTGCTCGCGTACCTGCGACTCCATCGGCGACATGATCGTCTTCAGCCAGGCGTCGGCGTCGCGGTTCGCCATGCGATAAATGGCGCGGACCTTCGCCACGGAGGACTCGAAGAACTTGCGCGTCAGCGCTTGCTGCTCGGTGAATACGAGTGACATGCCTTTTACGAACTGCGCGTGCTTGCCTTCGAGCCGCTTGATCTCCCGCAGATAGCGCATGACCGAGAAGCCGCCCGGCTTTACGTTCGCCAGCCCGTACTCTTCTTGGAACTTACGATAGACGCCTTCCATGAGTTCCTTGATCTCGTTCGCCTGCGTCGCCGCCTGATCCATGGTCTTGTGGGCCTGCTGGAAGAAATTTTCCATGCAGCCCTTGAGGCCGGCCGTGGTCATGCTGATTTCCATATCGCGCTTCGTTTGCGCGATCAGGTTGTCCACGCTTTTCAAATTCAAGTGCGAGTACAGGATGTTCGTCTGTTGCGAAAAGATGCTGCGCGTCGCTTGGAAGCGCTGCAAGCTTTTCTCGAACACGTCCTTGTCGCCTTTGACTTTGCTCATCATGTGGTCGATGACGTCGAAGTTCTTGCCGTTCAGGCCTTGCAGCTCCTGAATGTGTTCGCGCACCCCTTGTAGACGCTGCTTCAAGAGCTGGCGCATGCTGACGATCACGAAATTTATGTCCGCGCCGATCGCGTCGCGCACGATTTCGCGCTTCGCCGGGAGGATCTCGGTGGCGAGCGCCTGTTCGAGCAGGCGAATTCGGCTGCGCTCGATGATCTTCTCGTCTTTTTTTATCTTGCCGAGCAAGGCCTTTTGGGCCGACACCGGGAAGACGCTCATTTCCGAAATGTTGAGCGTGTGCGCGGTTTCGCGGATCTGGCGGTCGATCTCGCGGTTCACTTCGTTCCAATTGCGCAGCTCGTCCCACAGACCGTCGATTTTGTTCAGTACCACCAGCCGACCCTTGCCTCCGCCTTCCTTGGTGCCGGCGATGTGATCGTGCCACACCTGAATGTCGGTTTTAGTGACACCGGCGTCGGCCGCGAGAATGAAAAGCACCGCGTGTGCGCTCGGCAACAAGTTCAGCGTCAGCTCCGGCTCCGAGCCGAGCGCGTTCAGGCCCGGCGTGTCGAGTATGACGAGCCCGCCGTCCAGCAACGGGTGCGGCATGTTGATGATCGCGTGCCGCCACTTCGGGATTTCGACCTTGCCGTCGTCGGTGACGCGCACGCCGGGCTGAGTCTCGTCCTCCGCGATGTGCAGGCCGAGCGCCTGCGCGGCGTCGCGCTCGACGTGTGTCACCTCGGTGATGTGTTGCAGCGCTTTCGCCATCGAGTCGGGCGACTTGACGTCGAGCGGCACCACGTGCCACTCGTCGGGAAACGTGCGAAATTCCGCGATCGTCGTGCCGCTTCGACGCGTCTCGATCGGCAGCAGCCGCAGCTCCGGAGGCCGCGCGGTGTCGTGCAGCAATTCGGTCGGACACATCGTTGTGCGTCCGGCACTCGAGGGCAGAATGCGCAAGCCGAAGTCGCCGAAGAAGATCGCGTTGATGAGCTCGGATTTACCGCGTGAGAACTCCGCGACGAAAGCGATGTACAACTTATCGTCGCGCAGAGTCCCGAGTACCTGCGCGAGGCGCTGGTCCACTTGCGTGTCGGAGAGTTCCTGCTCCTTCAGCCACTGCTTGAAATCGGCGACGTTGCCGGCCAGGTTTTGGCGCCAGCCGCTGTACAGTTCGAACTCCCGCTCCAGACTCATCCCGAAGATTTCCCACGAATGATTGCTGTTAGGAAAAGCAGAAAACATGCCACCGAGGGTCTACGCCGCCCTCATCAAGGCCAAACCCGTCAATGGCTTAACGGCACCTGCTCCATTCCTATGTCAGAGTCTAGTTCACGAAAATTCGCCGTTAAAGGGGCATCCCCATATTTGCCGGCAGCGGTAACGCCGAGTCCTGCCGGGGCTCAGCGCTGGCAGCGCCGGCAGTAAAACGCCGAGCGCTGGCCCAAGCGGTGCACGCGTATGGACGTGCCGCAGGTCCGGCAGGGTTCACCGGCGCGCCCATAAACCCTGAGCGATAGCTGGAAGTAACCCGGCGACCCGTCGCTCGCGCGGTAGTCGCGCAAGGTTGTCCCGCCGGCGCGCAAAGCATGGTTAAGGGTCGCGCGCACCGCCCGCACGAGGCGGGCGGCGTCATTCAACGAGAGACGCCCAGCGGGGCGTGTCGGGCGGATACCGGCACGGAACAACGCCTCATTCGCATAAATGTTCCCGATGCCGGCGACGATACTGGAATCGAGCAACAAGTC
>JBGPCS010000131.1:0-7148 GCA_041481875.1 Sulfurifustaceae bacterium | reverse complement strand
GGTACTGCTAAGGCCTCCAGTCTGGCCTCTCGGCTCCACTAGGTTGCCTCAGCAATAACTGGCATTTCGACTACAGTTCACGCCAGCGATGGCAATTATGAAGAAGTTGGCAAACGTTCATCCGGGCGAAGTTCTGGCCGAAGAATTTCTTCAGCCGAAGGGCATTAGTCAGAACAAGATCTCCCGTGATATCGGCGTGCCGCCGCGACGCATCAACGAGATCGTGCACGGCAAGCGCGCGATTACGGCGGATACCGCGTTGCGGTTGGCAAAGTACTTCGGCACGTCGGAATCATTCTGGATGGGTTTGCAGGCCGATTTCGACCTTGAAGAGGTTCGGAAAGGTCTCGGGAGACGTCTGGAGCGGATTCGTCACCACGCGGCGTGAGTCTGGGCGTCGAGCCAATAGCAACAAACTAATATTTTGACATCGTTCCTCGCCCGCGTCGGCTTGTGTTAGGCGCGGTCTGAAACCTTTTTGCGTATTTCTAGATAGGCAGAGTACTTTGATCTCAACCGCCAACATCACCATGCAGTTCGGAGCGAAGCCGCTCTTCGAGAACGTTTCCGTCAAATTCGGCAACGGCAATCGCTATGGTCTGATCGGGGCGAACGGGTGTGGGAAGTCCACGTTCGTGAAAGTCTTGGGCGGGGATTTGGAGCCGACGTCGGGCAACGTCATGATCGATAGCGGCGAGCGGGTCGGGAAGTTGCGGCAGGATCAATTCGCGTTCGAGGATTTCACTGTCGTCGATACCGTGATCATGGGGCACGCGAAGCTCTGGCACGTGAAGATGGAGCGCGATCGCATCTACTCGCTCGCGGAGATGAGCGAGGAAGACGGGATGAAGGTCGCCGAGCTCGAAACGCAGTTCGCGGAGCTCGACGGCTACACGGCGGAAGCGCGGGCGGGGGAGTTGCTAATCGGCATCGGCATTCCGATCGAGCTGCACAGCGGCTTGATGAGCGCGGTCGCGCCGGGGTGGAAGCTGCGCGTGCTGTTGGCGCAGGCGCTCTTCGCCGATCCGGATATTCTGCTACTCGATGAGCCGACCAACAACCTCGACATCAATACTATTCGCTGGCTCGAAGGCGTGCTGAACGAGCGGAAAAGCACGATGGTCATCGTCTCGCACGATCGGCATTTCTTGAACAGCGTGTGCACGCACATGGCGGACGTCGACTACGGCGAGATTCGCGTTTACCCCGGCAACTACGACGACTACATGATCGCCTCGACGCAGGTGCGCGAGCGGTTGCTGTCCGACAACGCCAAGAAGAAAACGCAGATCGCGGAGCTGCAAACGTTCGTCAGCCGCTTTTCCGCGAATGCATCGAAGGCAAGACAGGCGACCTCGCGCGCGCGGCAGATCGAGAAGATCAAGCTCGAAGACGTGATACCGACTAGCCGCGTGAGTCCGTTCATTCGCTTCGATCAAGAGAAGAAGCTCTATCGCCAGGCGCTGGAGGCGGAGAACCTGAGCAAGGGCTATGGCGCGACGCCGCTGTTCAAAAAGTTGAAACTCACGATCGAAGTCGCCGAGCGCGTGGCCGTGATCGGGCCGAACGGTATCGGCAAGTCCACGCTGCTGCGCACGTTGGTCGGCGATCTAAAACCCGACAGCGGGCGCGTGAAGATGTCGGAGAGCGCGAGCATCGGTTACTTCGCGCAAGATCACGCGGCCGACTTCGCCGACGACATGAACCTGTTCGACTGGATGAGTCAATGGGCCAAGCCGAGCGACAACGAGCAATCGATCCGTGCCGTACTCGGCCGCATGCTGTTCTCGCGCGATGAGAGCGCCAAGTCGGTGACAGTGTTATCCGGCGGCGAGCAGGCGCGCATGCTGTTCGGCAAGCTGACCGTGCTACAGCCTAATATTTTGGTGCTCGATGAGCCGACCAACCATTTGGATATGGAGTCGATCGAGGCGCTGAATCTCGCGCTCGACAATTATCCGGGTACGCTGATCTTCGTCAGCCACGATCGCGAATTCGTTTCCTCGCTCGCGACGCGCATCGTCGAGCTGACGCCGCAGGGCGTCGTCAATTTCGGCGGGAGCTACGATGAATACTTGCTCAGTCAGGGCGTTGAGCCGAATTCCGAACCGATGCAGCGGCAGGTGCGTTGAGTAGGGGCGGAGCCGGCAAGTAATACTTCGATCGGTTTCGCTTCGCAGCGCACCGCAACGCAACGAGGATGGCGATGCGGTTCAATCGCCCGCCGGCCCGCTCAGCCGATGCCCGGAACAGGAAACCTCACACACATCTCCTTCACCTGTTTCGTCGCATCGAAGAGAAAACCCTCGTCGTCCGCATGACGTAACGCGTCGACCATCGCCCGCGCAATGAATTCCATCTCTCGTTCCCTCATGCCGCGTGTCGTACACGCCGGCGTCCCTAACCGGATGCCGCTCGGGCGCAGCGGTGGGCGCGGGTCGTCGGGGACGACCTGTTTGTTCGTCGCGATGCCGATGCGGTCGAGCACTTCTTCGGCGCGCCTGCCGTCGAGACCGAAGGTCGCGACGGTGTCGATGACTAGCAGATGGTTGTCGGTGCCGCCGGTAATGAGCGCGACTTTCTCGGACAGGAATACTTCGGCGAGTTTTTTGGCGTTCTTCAATACCTGCTCGGCGTACGAGCGGAATTCCGGCTCCGCTGCCTTCTTTAACGTGAACGCGGCGGCCGCGACATTGTTCATGTGCGGGCCGCCTTGCAGACCGGGGAACACCGACGCGTCGATGGTCGCGGCGTGCGCTTTGCGGCAGAGAATCATCCCGCCGCGCGGGCCGCGCAGGGATTTGTGCGTGGTGGTCGTGACGAAATCGAAACCGGCGTCGAGCGGATTGCGCATGACGTTAGCGGCAACGAGGCCGCCGATGTGGGCGATGTCGGCCATCGTGAGCGCGCCGACTTCGTCGGCGATGGTTTTAAATGATCGATAATCGTAGTCGCGTGGGTACGAGCTGTAGCCGCACAGCACGATCTTCGGCCGCGCTTCCTTCGCGACGCGACGCAGCTCATCGAAGTCGATTGCGCCTTGGCGGTCGGTGCGCGTCTTGTAGCGCACGAAGTTGAAAATTTTCCCCATGTGCGACACCGGCGCGCCGTGAGTCAGATGCCCGCCGTGCGAGAGATCCATGCCGAGCACGGTATCGCCCGGTTTGAGATAGGCGAAGTAGACCGCCTGATTCATCGGCGAGCCGGACAACGGCTGTACGTTCGCGTGCTCGGCGCGGAACAGCGCGCACGCGCGTTCGCGCGCGAGCGTTTCGATTTGATCGGTGTATTCCTGTCCGGCGTAGTAGCGCCGCCCGGGATAGCCTTCGGAATATTTATTGGTGAACACCGATCCGAGCAAGGCCAAGACTTCGGGATAGGTGTAGTTCTCGGAGGGAATCAGCTCGACGCCTTCGCGTTGGCGGCGTTCTTCGCCGACGAGCGCCTGATAGACCGCGGGGTCGGTTTTCGATAGGAGCGTACGGAATTCCTGCATGGCAACCTCCACTCAAACGTTACGAACGTTTCGGAAAGATTGCCCAGGCGAGCGGCGTGCGTGTTCTTCTCCGTTCCCTCGTGGTTAGTTCCACTGTCGCCAGTCGCGGAGGAACGCGCATGGTAGGACGAAGTCGGGAAAGGATCAACGTTCTTCAAAATCTTGTAGAGTGAGTGGAGCGAAGTGCAACCCATCGAAGTATTATTTTGTTGGGTTTAGCGCAGCGGCGCTCCACCCAACCTACATTAGGCGCAATTTTAGGGTAGGTTCTAGTAATATCCGCGGCAACGACGCGACAAACGCGCGCGTTCGACCTTCCGATGAAGCGATAAATGGCCGCTCAGATCGTCGACATTCCCAGTCCATCGCAGTTGCCGTGGGTTGGACACCTGCTGCAGATGCCGAAGTCGCGGCTGGTGCAACATGTGCTCGAGGTGAGCCGGCAATTCGACGGCATCTTTCAACTGAACTTTGCCGGCCTGCGCGTGCCGTTCGTCTACTCGGCGGACTTGGTCGCGGAGGTGTGCGACGAAACACGGTTTCGCAAGATCATCCGCCCGCCGCTGCTGACGCTGCGCGAGCTGGCGAAGGACGGTCTGTTCACGGCGCACAGCGACGAGCCGAACTGGGGCAAGGCGCATCGCGTTCTGATGTCGGCGTTCAGCCAGCGCGCGATGAAAGGATACTTCGATCCGATGCTGCACGTGGCGCAGCAGCTCGTGCGCAAGTGGGAGGCGCGCGCGGACGTGCTCGTCGCGGATGACATGACGCGCCTGACGCTCGACACGATTTCGCTGACCGGTTTCGATTACCGCTTCAATTCCTTCGAGACGGAAAAGTTGCATCCGTTCTTGGAGGCGATGGGTCGAGTGTTGACGAACGCGATGAATCGGCTGACCCGATTGCCGATCCAGAATCGTTGGATGCCGCAATCGCAGTACCGCGCCGACATCGCGGCGATGAATCAACTGGTCGATGAGGTGATACGCACGCGCCGCGAGCAGCCGACCGACGCCAACGACTTGTTGAACTTGATGCTGAACGCGGTCGACCCCGAAACCAACGAGCGCCTCGACGACCTCAACATCCGCTATCAAGTCATCACGTTCTTGATCGCCGGTCATGAAACCACGAGTGGTCTGCTCACCTTCGCGCTTTATCTATTGCTGCGTCATCCGTACGTCCTCGCGCAGGCCTACGCGGAGGTCGATCGGGTGTTGCCCGGCGACACGGTTCCGGTGTACGCGCATCTGAGCCAACTGGAAGTGATCGAGCGTGTGTTGAAGGAAACGCTGCGGCTCTGGCCGACGGCGCCCGGCTTCTCGGTGGCGCCGTACGAGACGACCGTCATCGGCGGCCGGTATCGTATTTACAAAGACCAAACCGTCACGGTCCCGCTCCCGGCGCTGCATCGCGACAAAAATGTGTGGGCCGATCCCGAAGCGTTCGATATCGATCGCTTTTTGCCGGCGGCCGAGGCGAAGCTGCATCGCCACGCGTACAAACCGTTCGGCAACGGTGAGCGTGCCTGCATCGGCCGGCAATTCGCGCTGACCGAGGCCAAGCTCGGGCTCGCGGTCATCTTGCAGCATTTCGCCCTGAGCGAACCGCATGATTACCGGCTGCGCATCAAGGAAACGCTCACGCTGAAACCCGACGCGTTTTACCTGCGGGCAAAACGCCGGCGGCCGCACGAACGAATCGCGACACCGCTCAACGTCGCGGCCAAACCGACGCCGCAAGCCGAGGCTGGCGTGCGCGGGGAGGGCAAACCGTTCACGGTACTCTACGGAACGAGCCTTGGAACCTCGCGCGAAGTCGCGGAGCAAGTGAGCGAGCGCGCCCGCAACGCCGGCTTCGCCGCGGCCGCCGCGCCGCTTGACGACTACGCGGAACGACTCCCGCACGACGGCGTGCTGATCGTCGTCACCGCTACGTACAACGGCAAGGCGCCCGATACCGCGCGCAAGACCGCGGCGCTGATCGAGCAAGGCGCGTTCGGCGCGTTGCAGCGGCCGAACCTCAAGTATGCCGTGCTCGGCTGCGGTAACTCGCAATGGCCGACGTTCCAGGGATTTCCGAAATTGATCGATGACGTGCTGGCGCAAACGGGCGCGACACGCGTGCTGGCGCGCGCCGAGGCGGATGGCAACGGCGACTTCGACGGCGCGGTCGAGCGCTGGATGGGCCAACTATGGAAAGCGCTGGGCGGCGCGGAAGCGGCGCCCGACAAGCCGCGCGTCACCGTCGCGTACGCGTCCGATTCGGATGCACGCGCCGGTGTCTTGCCCGAGCTTGCCTATACGCTGTCCGTGGTGTGCAACGAGGAATTGGTCCGTGACCCGGCGGGTCTGTGGGATTTCGGCGTCGAAGCGCCGCGCGCCTCGACGCGTCATATTACGCTGCGGCTTCCCGAGGGTATCGAGTACCGCACCGGCGATCACCTCGCCATCTACCCGCGCAATCGCCCGGAAGCGGCGCGTGCTGTCGCCGAGCGGCTCGGCATCAACCCGAACGCCGTTGTGATCCTCGCGGGCGATGCGACGCGCCTGAAACATTTGCCGATCGGCAAGCCGGTGACGGTCGCACAACTGCTCGCCGATTTCGTCGAGCTTCAAGATCCGGTGACGCGAAATCATGTTCGGCGATTGCTCGCTCATACCTCTTGTCCGCACACGCGCGCAACGCTGGAGGCGCTGGTTGCCGAGGATGACACCGCGGTCGCGCATTTCCAGAACGAGATCGCCAATAAGCGCGTGACGCTGCACGAGCTACTACTGCGTTTCCCCGCGATTCGATTGCCGTTCGACGCGTTTCTCGATACGTGCGCGCCGATCCGCCAGCGGCTTTACTCGATCTCCTCATCTGCGCTGGTTTCGCCGCGGGAGGTTTCTCTGACGGTCGGCACCGTCGTCGGGCGCGCGTGGTCGGGCGAGGGCGGCTATCGCGGCGTTACCTCTGCGTATCTGCAGAACCTCGCGCCCGGAGCCGAGGTCATCGGTCTGGTGCGCCGGCCCGATCCACCCTTTGCACCCGCTGACAACTTGAACCAACCGATGATATTGGTCGGTCCCGGTACCGGCTTCGCGCCGTTTCGCGGCTTCCTCGAAGAACGTGCGGCGCAGCAAGCGCGTGGCCTGAAGATTGCGCCGAGCCACGTCTTCTATGGTTGCCGTCATCCCGAGCACGATTGGTTCTACGCCGAGGAGATGCGGCGTTGGGAGGCGAGCGGTGTGGCGAAGGTGCACCTCGCGTTCTCCGTCGTTCCTTCCCATCCGCACCGCTTCGTGCAGGACGCGCTGTGGGCCGAGCGCGACGAGCTGTGGTCTTTGCTCGAGGGCGGGTCGACCATTTACGTCTGCGGCGATGGACGCCTGATGGCGCCCGCGGTTCGCGATACGTTGATCCGCATTTGCATGGAGCGACGCCGCCATACTCACGCGGACGCGTCGAATTGGTTGCAAACCCTGATAAAGACCGGACACTATCGGCAGGACGTGTTCGGTAGCGTCGGCGATACGTAAAACCTGTCGTTATCGCACGGTGCCTTCTTTTCAAAAGTAAGGTAACGTCACGTAGTTATCCAAACAGCGGAGCAGGTGCGCACCGGAGACCCCATGATCGATCTCTACTACTGGACCACGCCGAACGG
>JBGPCS010000130.1:0-7160 GCA_041481875.1 Sulfurifustaceae bacterium | reverse complement strand
CTGTTGTGCTGCCATTGCAGCGCGAGATCGGCGTGATCCCAGTGATAACGTGCTTCGAGAAATGACAGGCGGCTGTAGTCGATGCCATCGATACGCTGAAAGCCGCTCAAATCAAAATGGACGAACAGCGCGTCCTGCCAGCGCGCGGCGACGAATACGCTCCGCGTCGTCGGCAGATCTTGCAGCCCCTGCACGAAGCCGCGGTATTGGAGATAGGCGAGCGGTGATCCGCCGCGCAACGCGTTCCAATCTCTTTTGTCGAGGCCGGCGGCGTTGTATTCGTATTCAACCGTGACCGAGAGCTTGCTCGGCGCGGTGTAGGTGAGGCCGGCGGACGCGCGCGTGCGGAACTCGACATCATCGGCGCGCGCCTGTGCTTGCGCGAGCAGCGTGCCGCTGCGTCCGCCGGAGTACTCCAGGTACGCGACGGTCGCGTCATTCAGCAGGCGCGTGAGATTGACGCCGAGCTGAGGCGGATTACGCTCGTCATCGTAGAGCAGCAACTGCGGGTCGAAATCCTCGGTGAGCTTTTGGCTCAGCGCGATCAGCCAGCGGTTCTGATTGTTGGTGGCGCCGAAGTCCGGACTGAACGGACTGCTGTTCGATCGATCGGCGAGCTTCGGCGCATAGAGCGCCGCCAGCGAGCCGCCGGTCCAGAGCGTTTGCCCGCGCAGCGTCGCGGCTCCCAGCCGATTTTCCCGCAGGCTCGAGGGCGCGACCGAAACCACCGAGCGTACCGCGTTCGCGCGGAAGTAATCCGTGGGGTTGTACCCGGTCGCCACACCGTAGCGCAGATTGATGCGGCCGACGTCGGCGATGTTGTCCGCGTTCGGCTGCCAACTGACGTACGCTTCTTTGAGTGTATTGATGAAATCGTCGTACGCCGGCTCGCCGCGCCAGGCGAGATCGAGCCGGTCGGCCACGACCGCGCGCCAGCGCGGCGCGAGCTGTCCGTCGTAAAGCGCATCGAGCGACAAGCGCTGCGCGTGCGTCGAGGAACCGCCGTTGCGTGGAACCGATTCGATCAGCGCGCCTTCGCTCAACACCCGCAAGTCGCTCGTTCGTGCGGTCGGTGTCTCGGTTTTATCGGCAAGTGCGAGCGCGGCCTCGTCGGGATTTTGCGCGTAAACCGCGCCGAGGTAGAGCAACAACGTTAGTGCGGCGATGCGCACGCGATTCACTCGGGCCTGAAGCGCGGGAGATAATCGCGCTGCAGCCACGTCTCCGGCACTTCGCGCCACGCATAGTCGCTGAAGCGCATCACCGTCACCCAGTTGGGATTCAAGCCGTCGATGATGACGGTCTCGGTCGGGCGATCCGCGCCGAGCTCGGATTGATAACGGCGGTAGTAAGCCGTCTTCAAGTGGCGCCCGCTCTCGCTGTAGAAGCGCGCTTTCACCGGACGATTGTTCGCGGTGTCGATCCACATCTCGATGCGGTGATACGTCACATCGGGCGAGGTCGCAGCGAGCGCGAGCTTGTAGCAGTGGCGCGCCTTGCGGTCGCCGTCTTGCGTGTCTTCCTCGGCGGCGAGCTCGGCTTTGTAGTCCTTGGCCAGGTTCACCGTTACGACGTCGCCGTTCGCCGCTTGGCCAAGCAGGCGCTGTTGCGGGGAAATGCGGATGCTGGCTTTGCTCGATGGGTCGTAAAACCAAAGATCGTTCCCGCTTTTCAGCATCAGCTTGTTGGTATCGCGCGCGGGCGCGACGAAGCGAATGAGGCTGCGGAATTGGCCGCTGTTTTCCTGGGCCTTGGAGTAAACCGTGAGCGTGTTGCCGTCGGTCTGCTTGCCGTCGCGATATTCGACGAGCGTCGTCGTCAACGCAAACGGCTTGCCCGGGTTGCGGACCGCATCGCTGGCGGCGAGGATTTCTTGCGCGTTCGGAGCGGCGTGGAGCGTGCCGAGCGGCGTTAGCAGCGCTGCCAGCAGCACGGATTTCTTACCACTGATGCTAAAGAGGTTCCGGAACATTGGTTTTTCGCCGCGGAGGACGCAGAGGGTTTTATTGATTGTCTTTGATTTCCTCCGCGTCCTCCGCGGTAGACACCCATATTTAATTAGCTCCTCATCAAACATGACGCAGCGCCTCCACGATATTCATCCGCGCCGCGCGCCGCGCCGGCCACCACGCCGATACGACCGCGACCAAGATCAAGCCGAGCACGGTGCCGACGATCAAACGCGTCTCGCCCCAAACGTAAATCGACAGTGGCACGGCCTCGCGTCCGGGCGGCGTCCAGGTCAAGCCGCTGTGATTGATGACGCCCGCGATCAGTATCGCCATCGCGATGCCGAGCACCGCGCCGATCACGCCGAGCAGGAGCCCTTCGCAAACAAAGAGCCACCGTACGCCGCCGCGGCGCAAACCCATGGCGCGCAACGTCCCGATCTCGACGGTGCGTTCGAACACCGCCATGCTCATGGTATTGCTGACGGTGAAGAGCACGATCGAGCCGATCAGAACCGCGATGAAACCGAAGATGGTGGCGAACAAGCCGATAGTTTGGCCGTAGAAGGGATTCAGCGTCTCATAGTCGAGCACTTCCAGCGGCTGTTCCTTGAACGACGACGCGAGCAGCTGCTCGAGGTGCGCCTTCGCCGCGGGGATTTGATTCGTGTGCTTCAGCTGCACCACGATCGCGGTTGCGCGCGGCGCGGCCGTGCCGTACACCAATCGTTGCGCCTGCGCGAGATGCAGCCCGACGTAGACGTCGTCGAATTCCTTCACGCCTTGGTTTTCCGCCTTCACGACGTTCAGCGCCGCGACGTTCGGCGCACCGCGCGCGCTCGCGGCGAGCAGCTCGATGCGGGTGTCGCCGGTTTTGGTCGTCGACTTTTCGCCGGCGGCGAGCGCGGCGATGTCGTTCGGCAGCGCCTTGCCCGCGCGCTCCTCCGCGACCGGCGGCTGTGGGCAGTTGTTGACGTTCAGCGGCGCGCACAACTGCAGCACGCGCGCGACGCCGGTGCCGATGACGCTGGCGTCACCCGCGGTGTTGCTGAGCGCGAGCGGCCGCGGCCGGATCGGAAAGCCGTAGTCGTTCCACATGCGCATGTAATTCTGATCGTCCACCACCGTGCCGCGCGCGAACACCGTGCGCGAGACGCCCGCCGAGAAGTTGCCGGCGATGCCGCCCAGTTGCAGCGTCGGCGTGACGATCGTCACCATCGGCGCGAGCACGGGATCGTGCTTTATAGCGTCGATGATCTTATCGTAGTCGGCGATGCCGTATACGGCCGGATTGCCCGCGCCGTACAAAAAATAACCGTCGCGTTGAATCTGCAGGTGTCCGCCGAACTGCACGTAGCCGGTCTGCAGTCCATAGGTGATGTTGCGGCTATAGCCGCCGAACAGCAGCACCGTGAGCGCGCCGATGATCATGGCGAACAACGTGGTGAGCGAGCGGCGGCGGTTGCGCAGCAGATTGCGCGCGGCGAGCGAGAACGTTTTCATTGGCGTGTCCTCCCGCGATCTTCTTCGCGTTCGATCGCGACGATACGGCCGTCGCGAATCTTCACCGCGTCGTCCGCCTCCGCCTGCACCTGCGGGTCGTGCGAGGAAATGATGAAGGACACGCGATGCTCGCGCTGCATCTTGCGCATCAGCTCGAGGATGGTGCGCCCGGTGTGGCTGTCGAGGTTCGCGGTCGGCTCATCGGCCAGTACCAGCTGCGGCGCCGGCGCCAGAGCGCGCGCGATCGCAACGCGTTGACGCTCGCCGCCGGACAACTGGCCGGGGCGATGGCGCGCTTTGTCGGCGAGCCCGACCGCCGCCAGCAGCGCCTCGACGCGTTCGCGGCGTTTCGTCGGCGGCGTGCGCGTCAGCAGTAGCGGATATTCGACATTCTCGTAAGCGGTCAGCACCGGCAGCAGATTGAAGTTCTGAAAGATGAAACCGATGTGGCGCGCGCGGAAATCGGACAGCGCGTCGTCCGCGAGTGCTCGTACCGGTTGCCCGGCCACGAAAATCTCGCCGCCATCCGGCCTATCGATGCAGCCGATCAGGTTGAGCAGCGTCGTCTTCCCGCTGCCGGAAGGACCGGAGATGACGGTAAACCGACTCGGGCGTATCTCGAGGTCGATATCGCTCAGCGCATGCACGCCGATCGCATCGAGATGGTAGGTTTTGTTGACGGCTTTGAGCGTGACGGAGTCCATGGGCGGCGCGTATCGAATGATGTTCCGCTAATCTAGGCCGCCCACGCGCGTGTGGCAATGCGATGCGACAAGGCGCCGCCGGTTGGGATTAACCGCGGTAGCGCGCGACTAAGCGTGAATGCCAGATATCGGTTGGGGACTACGCCGTGCAGCGTGGTGACGCGATCGCGCGCCAAGCGTCGACTGTGTGCGGGCGCGACTCACTATCGGATCGTATCCGAGAGTGCTGAGACGTCGAAGAGAAGCCCTTGTGAAAGGGTGAGCTTATCGGCGCATGTTCGACGCACAGACGCGCAAGTCTTCGAGGCTCTACGGTAGGAATTCCAATTGCTCGCAGGTAAAACTGTCGGCTCTGCCGGGAGACTCATCAACGTTCGACGTTTGCTGCGATGGTGAAATCGCCGTGGTGTTACCCCCTCTCCCTTTCAGGGAGAGGGCAGGGGTGAGGGTACGATGTCAAAGGTCATCGATGACCTTCGCCTTCCACCTGCTGTACCGGATGTACGAATGTCGCGAGCGCAAGGATGCGCAGGAGCGACCTCATCTCAACCTTCTCCCTCAGAGGGAGAAGGAGCCGTATGGTTCGGGCCGCCTGCCTCCGGCATTGCCCTGGATCGGCTAATTTTCCCGACCGCGCTTGCGCGTATCGGACGGCCTTTCGCCGAAACGCCGGCGGTATTCCACCGCGAAACGCCCCAGATGGTCGAATCCGCATTTGGCGGCGATCACCGAAATGTTTTCCTCCGCCGGTGCGTGCAGGAGTGTGCGCCGGACGCGCTCGAAACGGGCGTTGCGCAGGTAACCCATGGGCGACGCGCCGGTGAAGTGGCGGAAGTGCTTGTGCAGCGTGCGCCCGGGCACACCCGCGGCGTCGACGATATCCGCCAGCGAAATCGGCGCGTCGAGATTCGCCTCCACGTAGTCGATGGCGCGCTTCACGTCGCGCGGCGCGATCCGCCGCTCCGGGCGCAGCAGCGCGTCGGAGTAATTGTGTCGATGCGACAGCAACAAACCCGTGATGATGAACTGCTCATACGAGCTCATCGCCATCGGGCTCCGTAACAGCGAATCGCTTTGCTCAAGATCGTGCACCGCGGCGCGCATGTAGTGCAGCACACTTTGGCCGTAGCCGGTCGTGAGATCCATCGTATCGGCGAATTCGAGCGGCGCGTGCAGCGCCTGACCGAGCAGTGTGGCGAGCTGCCGAACGACCGTCGTGCCGGTTAGTGAAAATACCAATCGGCCGCAACCGGGTTCCGAGCGGATCAGATTTTCATTCATCGGCGACAACACCGCGCCGCGGTGCGGCCCGCACACCGCGCTGCGCTTGCCCATCGTAATCTCGAAACGCTTGTGGATCGGCAGCTGAATCCAATAATCGGTACGCGCCGGCGTCGCCTTGAGCGCGGTCGTGCGGCCGTAACACAGATAGCCGATGTACATGCCGGGGAGGTAGACGCCGTTGACGTGTGCGTCCAACGGCTGGTTTTCGCCGCGCCCGAAATCGACCCGGAAGTTTTTAGAATCGAGGAATGCACGCGTCGCCTCGACATCGTGGCTGTGGAAGATGCGGTGGCGTTCGAGCCTCGGTGCAGCGGCGAGTTGCATGTGTTTCCGGATGACGAGCTTCCTTATATACGGGCCGCTATCGTAAGACGCGCGCGCCGCGGTTGCCAGTCGAAACGGTTGGCGGCGGCGGACTTTGGTGCCTGATTTCCTCCGCGCTCAAACGCTTAGCCGTCCAATTCCACTCGCGACTTCAAATAAAACGCCGGCCTGGCCGAGCGGTGCGCCTCGCGCGCCTCATCGGCTGACCGTGCGCCGAATGTTGCAATCGATGGACAGCGGCTGCCGAAACCGGATATTCGTCCGCGTTCCCGCGCCTTAGTCTTGATCTCGCCGGCGCCATCGGCACGCTCGTGCGATGGCGACCAAATTTAAATCGACGGAGGTGAGAGATGAAAATTTTGCTGGCGATTGTCGCGAGTGTGGGGCTATCCGGCGTTTGTCACGCCGATTGGGGCGGCAGCGACGACGCCGCGCGCGTCATGTTCTATTTCGAGCAACCGCTCGGCGGAACAAAGGGCGAGCCGTTCACGTTGGGGCTGCGTCTGGACGCCGGCCGGTCGGCCGAGCGAGTCACCTTACCGGTGTTCGACTTTCGCGTACGCGAACGTGGCGGCATGCGGTTCCATCTCGGTGGCGTGCCGGTATTCGGCTACATGCCCGAGGAAGCCTATTCCGAGATTCCATGGTGGGCCTGGGCCATCGGCGGCGCGGCGGCGGCATGCGCCGCCCATGCCGGAATTTGCAAAGACGACTCGCCGAATAACTCGCCGCCGCCGAGCAGCGCGCCGACTTGTCCGACATGCGCAAGCTAGATGGAGCGCGGCGAGCGATGTCACGACGTCCGTCCGGTTTGATCCGGTGCTCCATGATTACGCTCATGCTCGGCGGTTGTGTGTCTTCGCCGGAGCGCTTGGCCGAGGAGTTTCGCGTTCCTCATGGCAGCGAGCCGGATCACTACCGCGCGGCGGCAGGCGCATATGCGGTCGAACGATGCGTCGGTGAACGATGCGTAGTGTCGGCGCGCGAGTAGCGCTTCTGACGGTGATGACCGTCGCCGGCTGCGCCAGCGTGCCCGAAGCCGAATTCGCTACCTATCGTTCGATCGGCGATCGGCCGGCGACTTATCGCGGGTTGGCGGTGCGCAGCGGGCAAATCATCGTCAGCGAGTCGGGCGGCGCCATGAGTCTGTTGTTTCGGCTGTTCGAAGAACGTTTTCATCCGTACTTACATGCTGGGGTGATCGTCCGGGAGGAAGGCGAGTATTACGTCTATCACGCGATGGGAACGATAAAACCGTCGTTCGGGGACGTACCAAGCGACACCGTGACCGGCGGCGTCCGCCGCGAACCGTTGCTACGCTATCTCGCAAAGCAAGCGATCGTCGCGATTTACGATCCGCCGCGCGGCGTCGACGCCGCGCGGGTCGCCGCGGTCG
>JBGPCS010000129.1:0-7275 GCA_041481875.1 Sulfurifustaceae bacterium | reverse complement strand
GTTTCAAGTAGCTCAAAAGCTGCGCGGTATGTAGCGGCTCGAATCTTTCCACCGTTTTCAGCTCGACGACGACCTTTTCCTCGACCAGCAGGTCGAGTCGGTAGCCAGCATCAAGTTTGATGTCGCCATAGCGGATCGGCAGCGCAACTTGCCGCCCTATTTTCACCCCGGTCTTTGCGAGTTCGTGAACGAGGCAAATCTCGTAGGCGCTTTCAAGCAAACCGGGTCCGAGGATCGAGTGAACGTTCATGGCGCAGCCAATGATTTTCTCTGAGATTGCATTCAGTTCGTGTGGTTTGTTCATTCTTGCTTTCCTCCGCGTCCTCCGCGTCCTCCGCGTCCTCTGCGGTCAAACACCCTATCCCTTCTGCGCCGCGCGCAGGCCGCGCGCCAGATCTTCGATCAAATCGTCCGCGTCTTCGAGGCCGATGGAAAGGCGAATCGTGCCCGGGCCGATGCCGGCTTGCACGAGCGCTTCATCGCTCATGCGAAAGTGCGTCGTGCTCGCCGGATGAATCACGAGCGATCTGGCGTCGCCGACGTTGGCGAGATGCGAAAAAATTTGCAGCCGCTCGATGAAACGCCGGCCGGCGGCGCGGTCGCCCTTGAGGTTGAAGCTGAACACCGCGCCGCAGCCGCGCGCCAGCAGTTTCCGCGCCAGTTGATAATCCGGATGCGACGCCAACTCCGGATACGCGATCGACTCGACGCCGGTTTGCTTGCCGAGATAGTCGACGATCTTGCGCGTGTTCTCGACGTGGCGCTGCATGCGCAGCGGCAGCGTCTCGATGCCTTGCAGAATTTGAAACGCCGTCGCCGGGCTCATGCATGCGCCGAAATCGCGCAAGCCCTCGCGCCGCGCGCGCAGCAGGAACGCGGCGACGGTCGATTCCTCTTGAAAATCCATGCCGTGAAAACCGGCGTACGGCTCGGTCAGCTCGGGAAATTTTCCGGACGCTTCCCAATCGAACGTGCCGCCGTCGACCAGCGCACCGCCGATGGCGACGCCATGTCCTCCGAGAAACTTGGTGGCCGAGTGATAGATCAGGTCCGCCCCATGATCGAACGGCCGCAGCAAATATGGTGTGGTAAAGGTCGAATCGACCAGCAGCGGCAACTTCGCGTCGTGCGCGATCGCCGCCACCGCGGCGATGTCGAGCACGTCGAGCCCGGGATTGCCGAGCGTTTCACCGAACAGGAGTTTCGTGTTCGGGCGTATCGCGTTCTTCCACGCGTCGATGTCGCGCGGATTGACGAACGTCGTCTCGATACCGAAGCGCGGCAGCGTGTAAGAAAGTAAATTGTGCGAGCCGCCGTAGAGCGCGCGCGAAGAAACGATGTGCGAACCCGCGCCCGCGATCGTCGCAATCGCCAGATGCAACGCCGCCTGCCCGCTTGCGGTCGCGATCGCCCCTACGCCGCCTTCGAGTGCCGCGATACGCTCTTCGAGCACGGCGTTGGTCGGATTGGAGATGCGCGAATACACGTGCCCGGCGCGCTCCATATTAAAGAGCGCAGCCGCGTGATCGGCGTCGCGAAAGACGAACGACGTCGTGAAATAAATCGGCGTTGCCCGCGCACCCGTCACCGGGTCCGGACGTTGCCCTGCATGCAGGGTGAGTGTGTCGAACTGGAGACTACGAGGTGCAGCCATTGGGGGACCTCCCGGAAGTTCGGGCGATTCTATCAGGAGGAGAGTCGCAGGCTGGAACCGCCTGGGACGCGAGGCCGAGTGGCAACGCCATTGCGACACTGCGTCAAATGTTCGACGCCGTGCCGTGATTCCGGCGCGGGCCGCCGTGGCACGCATTCTGCTTTAATCTAGTCAACTATGTCAGCCTCCGCACTGAAGTCCATCTTGGATCCCATCCCGGGCTATCGTATTTCCGCCACGATCTATCAAAGCGCGCGCGTCACCGTGTACCGTGCCGAGCGCACGGCGGATCAGCGTGCGGTGATTCTGAAAGTGCTGAACCCAAACTGCCAAGGGCATGAGAATCTCGCCCTGCATCGGCGTGAATACGACATCGTGCGCAGCTTGGCCGGCAAGGGCGCGATCGCTCTATGCGACGCCGATTCCGCCGAGCGCTCGCCGGTCCTGGCGTTCGAGGACTTCGGCGGCGAGTCGCTGCGTAGTCTTTCGGCATCGCGGGTGTTTACGCTCAGCGAGTGCCTGACGCTCGGCATCAAAACCGCGGACGCGCTCGCATCGATTCATGCCGCAGGCGTGATCCACAAGGACATCAACCCGGCGAATATCGTTTACAACCCGAAGACCTCGCAGCTTAAGATTATCGACTTCGGCTTATCGACCTCACTCGCGCGCGAGCAACCTCTTCTCGGTAGCCCCGAGGTGCTCGAAGGCACGCTCGCTTATATTTCGCCCGAGCAAACCGGACGCATGAACCGCTCGGTCGATTACCGGACCGACTTTTATTCCTTAGGCGCGACTCTCTATGAACTGTTGACCGGCCGAGTGCCGTTTGAAGAAACCGACCCGCTCTCTTTGGTGCACGCGCATCTTGCCAAGGAGCCGGATTCACCCACATCGATCGATGCCAACGTGCCCGCGGCGGTGAGCGCCATCGTGCTGAAGCTTCTCGCGAAGATGGCGGAGGAGCGCTACCAGAGCGCGCTTGGCATCAAACGCGATTTGGAAGAATGTTTAACTCAGCTCACCGACACCGGCAAGATCATCGGTTTTGCAGTCGCGCGTTTCGATGCCTGCGATGGTCTCAAGCCCTCGCAGCGCCTCTATGGGCGAGAAACGGAGCTGGAAGTCCTGCTCGCCGCGTACGATCGCGCCGCCGGCGGCGGGCGCGAAATCGCGATGGTGACGGGCTACTCCGGCATCGGCAAGACCTCGCTCGTGCGCGAGCTCTATAAGCCGATCACCGCACGCCGGGGTTATTTCATTTCGGGTAAGTTCGATCAGTTGCAACGCAATGTTCCCTACAAGGCGATCATCAACGCGTTTCAGGAGTTGACGCGCCAGCTCCTCGGCGAAAATGCCGCGAAGCTCGCCACCTGGAAACAAAAGCTCTTGACCGCCCTCGGGGCCAACGGGCAAATCATCGTCGACATCATCCCGGAGATGGAGCTCATCATCGGCGCGCAGCCGCCCTTGGTCGCGCTCGATCCGCAGCAGGAGCAGAACCGATTCAATCTGGCACTGGCGAACTTCATCCGCGTCTTCTGCAAGGCCGAGCACCCGCTGACCGTTTACCTCGACGATCTGCAGTGGATCGATCCGGCGTCGCTCAAGCTGATGGCCTATTTGATCGGCGATCCTTCCGTGCATCATTTATTTTTTGTCGGCGCCTATCGTGACAACGAGGTGAGCGCGGCGCATCCGCTGATGGAAGTCTTGCAGAGCCTGAAGCAGACCGGGGTTTTAGTCCACGCGATGACGCTGCATCCGCTCAATGGCGAGCACGTCCGGCAGATGGTGGCGGATACGCTATCCATGGAATCGGCGCAGGTCGCCTCCTTGGCGGATCTCATCACAAAGAAAACCGGCGGCAATCCGTTCTTCACCGAGGAATTCGTGAAGTCGTTGTACGCGGATAAACTGCTGACGTTCGATCGTGCGCACAGCACTTGGCGCTGGGACGTGAGCAAGATCAACGCCCAGAGCTCGACCGACAACGTCATCGACCTCATGGTCGCCAAGCTCAAGCGCTTGGACCCCGAAACGCAAAAGGTGCTGCAGCTCGCCGCGTGTATCGGTAATCAATTCGATCTCGCGACCCTCGCGGTCATCTATCAAAAACCGACGATCGAAACGATGGCGGCATTGCACGAAGCCATCGTAGCGGAGCTCGTGATACCGATCGGCACGTCGCTCAGCTTGGCGCATGCCGACGCCGGCGACGGTGACGTCCGCGTCATCAGTCGCTTCGCCCACGACCGCATCCAGCACGCGGCCTACAGCTTGATCCCGGATGCGCAACGGCAAGCCGCGCACCTCGAGATCGGACGACTATTGTTGCGCGAGTTGCCGGAAGAAGATCGGCAGGAGCAACTGTTCGAGATCGTCAATCATCTGAACGTCGGCGTCCAACTCATTGCCGAACGCGCGGAGCAGGAGACACTCACCGACCTTAACTTCGAGGCGGGACGTCGAGCGCGACGTTCGAACGCGTACGATGCCGCGCTCAACTACCTCCATGCGGCGCTGACACTTGTCGGCGAACGAGGTTGGGAGCAACGATATGAGTTGACGTTGGCGTTGCATACGGAAGCCGCGCAGGCGGCGCTGTTGGCGCAGCAATACGCCGAAGTCGAAACCTTGGTCGAGCGCATTTTGCAGCGTGCGCACACGCTCCTCGACAAGATCGACGCGTACGGCGTGCGGATCGAAGCACTGATCGTGCAGAGCAAGATGCGAGAGGCGGCGACGCTCGGCTTCGCGGTGCTGAAAATGCTCGGCGTGTCTTTCCCGAAACGCTGTAGCCGCCGGCGCATCGCGTTCGAGGCGCTACGCCTGAAACTGCTGTTCTGGGGCCG
The DNA here is from genome assembly GCA_041481875.1 of Sulfurifustaceae bacterium. Classification (GTDB taxonomy): domain Bacteria; phylum Pseudomonadota; class Gammaproteobacteria; order Acidiferrobacterales; family Sulfurifustaceae; genus JACQFZ01. Next base: position 2,766 of record JBGPCS010000129.1, on the reverse strand, counting down.
TTCGAAAGAGATGCTGTTGAATGCTCCGCTCATGCAGGACCCGTATCGCTTGGCGGAGATGCGCATCATCCCGCACGTGCTGACCGCCAGTTACTTCGCGACGCCGCTGCACACCGCGCTCGTCGCGTTCCGCGCCGTGCGGATTTCCGCGCATTACGGCAACACGCCGTTCTCCGCGTTCGCGTATGCGAGCTATGGCTCGTTTCTTTGCGGCAACGCGGGACGGATGGCCGAAGGACGCGAATTCGGGGAGCTGGCGCTCGCGCTGATGGAACGGCTGAACGCGGTCAGCCTCAAATCCAAGGTGATGGGCCTCGTTTATGGCCAGATATTCCATTGGACCCAGCATCTGCACTCCGTTCTCGATTCGATGCACGCCGCTTTCCGCGTCGGCATGGAGTCCGGCGACTTGGAGTTCGCGTCTCACAACGCGGTCAACGAGAACTACTCGACGTTCTATGGCGGGCTGCCGCTGTCCACCATGGAGTCGTCGGCGAAAAAATATCAGCAAGTCCTGAGTGGTACCGCGCGCGTCTGGATCGCGATCTGGCGTCAGTTGGCGCTCAACCTGATCGGCGGCGCCGAAGACGTCTGTCGGCTCGCCGGCGAGGCATGCAACGAAGACGAGCTGTTGCCGAAGCTGCAGAAGCAGAAGGAAATGGCGGGACTGCTCGCATATCACGCGGCAAAAGCCACGCTCGCGTTCACCTTCGAGCACTACGACGAGGCGCTTGGTCACACGGGCGAAGTCAGAAAATATCAGAAGTGGGCGGCGGGGTTATCGTCGATACCGCCGCGATTCTTTCTCGACGCGTTGATTCGGCTCGCGGTTTACCCCGGGCTGAGCCCGGACGAGCAAAAGCGGGCGATGGATATCATCGACGGCAACCGGAAGCGATTGCAGCAGTGGGCCGAGCACGCTCCGATGAACAACCTCCACCGCGTGCATCTCATCGATGCCGAGCGCTGCCGGGTGCTCGGTCAAGCCAGGCAAGCGGCGGAGCACTACGACCGCGCCATCGCCTGCGCCAAGAAAGAGGAATACATTTTCGAAGAAGCCCTCGCGAACGAGCTCGCCGGCAAGTTTTATCTCGGCCGGGATCGCGCGCAGTTCGCTTATGGCTACCTGCGCGAAGCGCGCGACGTCTATGCCCGCTGGGGCGCGATGGCGAAGGTGAAGCATCTCGAGCAGCGGCATCCGCTGCTGACCCAAGGCCACGGCGGACTCGCCGCCGCGAGCGACGTCGGAGCAACCATCATCACCGGCGGCTTCTCGATGGATCTAAAGGCCTTGATGCGCGCCCTGAAGGAGATCGGCAGCGAGCAAATCTACAGTCACTTGCTCGAGAAGACCATCACCCTGGCGATGGAAGTCGCCGGCGCCCAGAGCGCGCTGCTGTTCCTGCGCAATGAACGCGATGAGCTGTTCCTCGAGGCGGAAGCCAATGTCGGACGAGACAAGCCGGAGATTCTGAAGTCCGTGCCGCTTGCCGATTGTAAGAACGTCTCGTCGGCCGTCATCAACTATGTGAGCCGGACTAAGCAGACCGTGGTCGTGCACGACGCGCAAAAACCGCAGAACGCGGTCCCGAGTTTGCAACACGACGCCTACGTGCATGAGCGCGGGGTCAAGTCGATCCTGTGCATCCCGCTGTTGACCGGCACGAGCGAGTCACCGGAGCTGAGTGGGCTGTTGTACCTCGAGAACAACGCCGCGAGCCACACGTTCGTCGAGCGCGTCCAGGAGCCGCTCGAGATCATCTGCCTCTCGGCCGCCGGGCGGCTTGAGCTTTCAAGAAAGGCCGTGACCGATCTCCTGACCAATCTCTACAACCACGACTACATGCAGGGGATTCTCTTGAAGGAGATTTCGGTCGCTGCGCGAACTGGACGCAAGCTCTCCCTCATCATGATCGATATCGATCACTTCAAGAAGTTCAACGACAACCACGGCCATCAAGCGGGAGACCTGGTGCTCTCCAAGGTGGCGGACGCCATCAAGAGCAGCACTCGCCAGTCGGACGTGGTGGCGCGCTACGGCGGTGAGGAGATGGCCGTCGTTCTGCCCGATACCGATAAGACTGTTGCTTACGAGGTGGCCGAGCGCATTCGCCACTGTATCGAAGCGATGATCGTGCCCTTCGATGGAAAGGAGCTCAGAGTCACCGCGAGCTTAGGCGTTGCGGCCTACGGACCGAAGACCCCCGACGCCAAAGCGCTGGTCAAGGTGGCGGACGCCGCGCTCTACCAATCCAAGCATGACGGCAGAAACCGCGTGACGGTCGCCGGCGTCATCCGCGCCGCGTGAATCGCGACCATGGCAACGCAAAAATTCTTAACGACCCAGATGGAGTACAACCAGGCGATGAAACGCTTCGTCATCCGGGTCAATTCGGACGTCGAGCAAACACTCCCGCAAAGTATTCTTGACAGCATGTACAAAGGTTTGCGCGGTCGGGCGCTGAAGCGGGAAATCTACCGCAAGGCGTTTGAAATCGTGAACGCGCAAACGTTAAACGGCGATGCGTTGGAGCAGTTCTTCGCGATAGACAATCGGGGCGTGTAGGTCCCGTTGGTTTTATTGAATCGATGACTTTGTCGAGCGCCCGTTCGGGCGCTGCGCTTGCAGGCTTGTCGAGTTATTAGAGCCTATCTCAAAATTGCGCCTAGGTAGGTTGGGTGGAGCCGCGCGAGCGGCGGGTGAAGCGGGGGTTTCACGCATGCACTTAACGTGCATGCGCGCCGCTGAACGGGTGCAACAGATTT
>JBGPCS010000128.1:0-7303 GCA_041481875.1 Sulfurifustaceae bacterium | reverse complement strand
GGCCTCTTCAATGTTGTACACAGTTATCGCGCTCGGCGTCGCTATTGCTCAATTTAATATTGAGACTTGGTGTGCTTAATAGTGACCTTGATGGGGCGACGCCAAAGCTCTGCAAGGTCACTGCCGGTACATCTATTTCGTGTTCCGGAGGAGCAAAGCAAGTCGATTTAGAATGCGTCTACGCAAACTGAATTCAATTTACATTCATTCTAAGTTCGATTCAGCACGTCGCCTATCGCTGAATCCTTCGGCACGAAGAGAGGTTGTCGTTGTCTTGCCAAACAATTCTTTTGCCAATCATTCGTGACATTCTGATGGCAAAACAAATATAATCGTCGCCACAAGTAAACAGTAAACAAAAAAACCACCGTACAAATTTTCAATGACCACCACCACGACATGGTCTTATGGAATAAACGGGGCGCCGGCATCATGGACGATCGAGTACAGAAAGCATTCGGGATAGTCACTGTAGCGCTACTATTCATCGCGTCCGTTTTGTTCGTCGGACGCGCGGGGGCGGAAACGGCTCAGAAAGCGGGGACGGGTGTCGCCGCGTTGCCGTTCGGCATGGTTGACCACAAGGTCAACACCGGCCCGTACGATCCCGGCATCGCCATCAGCAAGGAACAATCTCCCTTTTACCCTTCGCGCGCGTCATCGGGCGGGCGCAAAGTGACGTCATCCATGTTCGACGCGCCCGAAGTTTGCGGCGGCTGTCACACGGAAATCTACAAGCAATGGAAAGGATCGATGCATTCGAACGCTTGGACCGATCCGATCTATCGCGCCGCGCTTGATCACATCAGCAAAGGTTCCGGAGGCGCGGTCGACAATCTGTGCATGGGGTGCCACACGCCGGTCGGCGTCGTCACCGGCGAAGCGAACCCGGCCGGTAAGAACATGAGCGAAATTGCCGATCGCGGCGTTCAGTGCGAGGTGTGCCACAACATCTCCGAGACCAACGGCATCGGCAACGGCGCCTACGTGTTGACGCCCAGGCTGAACGGTCGCGCGCTAAAATTCGGGCCGTTCAAAGACGCTCAGTCTCCTTATCACGATACCGCTTACTCGGTGCTGCACACCAAATCCGAATTCTGCGGCCAGTGCCACGACGTGAGTCATCCGTTCAATCGCTTGCCGATCGAGCGCACTTACACCGAATGGAAGGACAGCGTGTACGCCGGTCAAGGCATTCAGTGCCAGGACTGCCACATGAAACCGGCGCCCGGCAAGGCCACGTCATTCAGCAAGCAACGGGACAAGATCTATACGCACTACTTTGTCGGCGGCAATGCGGTCGTGCCAAGGATGCTCGGTAGCGATATGCACGCCGACATGGCTGTCAAACAACTGCAGAACTGCGCCACCGTCGAGATTACCGCGCCCGCCGCATTTGAAGCCGGGCGGTCCGCGACGGTGCGCGTCAAAGTGACGAATACCGGCGCCGGTCATAAGCTTCCGACCGGGTTCCCGGAAGGCCGAGAGATGTGGCTCGACTTCAAAGTTACCGACGCGAAGGGTAATATGGTTTACCGGCTTGGCAAGGTGGAGCACGGCAAGACTGAACCGGAGACAAAGTCCTTTAAGGTTGTGCTCGGTGACAAGAACGGCAACGTCGTCGACTTGGAGTTGCTCGAGGCGGATCGCATCCTGCATGACACGCGCATTCCCGCCAAGAGCTTCAGTGAGCTCGACTATGTGTTCTTCGTCGAGCCAGGCACCAGCGGTCCGTTGACCGTCACCGCCGATCTCAACTACTGGTCGGTATCGCCCGAATGGATTCAGCGGTTGATGGGCGACAAGGCGCCGAAGATTCCGATCATTAAGATGACGTCGACGGAAGCGAAAGTCGGCGTAACGCCGTCAAAAACTGCCGCTGCTTCTGTCCTCTCGGTAAAGAACTAGAAGAACATGATCGCCGTCGCTCGGTAGTGCGGCGGCGTTTTTTTGTCTGAGAGATTTTTCGGCATCAACCGCGCACGAAGCTGCGCATGCTCGCGGAGCGCCTCCCGCCGCCTACGCCCCGGGCTCAGTGCTGGGTTTACCGTCGATGTTCTGGGGCGGGCGATCTCCAAGACGCCTGTAGATGCTTGCAAGGAAACAAACGATGAAATTGTCGCGGGTGTTTCTGGCACTCGGCTCCACCAATGCGCTCATCGCAGTTGTCGCGGGAGCCCTCGGCGCACACGCGCTCAAACAGGGGTTCTCCGCCGGCCAACAAGCATTGTTCCAAACGGCAGTTCAATACCACATGTTCCATGCCGTCGGCCTGCTTATCGTCGGCGTGGTCGCGGCACTACGCCCGCCGTCGGTTTTGCTCACCGTCGCAGGTGTACTGATGTTTGTCGGGATCGTGCTGTTCTGCGGGAGCTTATACGTCGGCGCGATCACGGATCTGCGTGGCGCCGGCGCGGCCGCACCGCTGGGCGGCGTCGCGTTCTTCGTGTCGTGGGCCCTGCTGGCGATAGCGAGCGTCAGATCCTGACAAGGTATTGAAAGTCTTCCCTGGGCTTTTCATCTCGGAATTCGCGGCACGTGTTCGCGTCTCGTCGGCGCGCTCTGGCGCGAACGCGTACGGTGCGTCTTGGCGCGTCCTCAACCGTGGCATGCCGTTGCGCTACAAAAACCGTCGTAGAGACGGATGTTCTCGGGCCGCCAACCAAAGATCTGCGGCGGTGTCGATGTCCCGCAACGAAGCAAGCAGCGTGAAGTCGATATCGACTGCTTGCGCGCGCTCGAGTGTCGCCGACAGCACGTACGGACCACCCCACGCGATACCGGCGAACAGCTCCTCGCACGTTCGGCTCAATCCGATCAGGTAGTAGCCGCCGTCGTCCGTCGGTCCGAGCACGTTGTCACCGCGTGCGAGCGCGGTATTCGCGTCGTCGAGAATTTCCCACGGACAGTGTGGCACATCGCACCCGAGCACCGCCGCCGCGCCATGGTGCTCGATCCCGAAGGCGACGGCGCGATGCATGCGCGCGCCGAGATCGCCCTCGCCTTGCTCGATCAGCACGACCCCAAGCTTCGCGAGATCGCGAAACAACGGGTGATCCGCGTTGGGGGCGGTGCACAAATAGGTAGCCCCCGGCCAGCTCGCCACTGCCAGCTCGACCGTTTCTCGGATCAGCAACGCGGCGATCTCCGCCGCCTGCTCGGGCGTGTACTCCGGTTGCAGACGCGTTTTGGCTTGCCCGGGCCGCGGCTGCTTGGCAAAGATCATGAGTGCCGGTTGCGCCATGACTATCGATACCACCGCGCCAGCCGGCGTGGCGCGACGCCGAGCGCGTAGAGCGCGCGCAGCGTCCACATGCGCAGAATCGTGCGGACGGTGCCATCGCGCTCCCAACGTCGGCTCGACGTGACGGCGTGCACGCGCACGCGATGCGGGCGGCCAATTCGTTTCAGACGTCGCGACAGCTCGATGTCCTCCATAAGATCGATCGGCGCGAAGCCGCCGATCGACGTGAATACGTCGCGACGCACGAACATCGCCTGATCCCCGGTGGCGATGCCGGTCAGCGCGGATCGCGCATTCATGAGCCATTCGATCGCACGAAATGCCGCACGCGCTCCCGACAAACGCACGTCGAACCGTCCCCACGCGGCACCGTGCACGACCGCGTCGCGCACGAGCCTGGACGCATCGCGCGGCAATATGGTATCGGCGTGAAGAAATAGCAGGATATCGGAGCGCGCGGCGCGCGCGCCGGCGTTCATCTGCGCGGCGCGCCCGCGCGCGGCGCGAAGCAATCGGACGCCGTCGGCCCTAGCGAGCGATAACCGTAGCCGCTCGGCGGTCGTCGCATCGTCCGCCGCTACGACGATCAGTTCATCCGGCCCGAGCGCCAGCCATCGATCGAGCTGCCGATCAACCTCCGGCTCGATGTAAACCGGTACGACAATCGCCAGGGTCGGCGTCGACGCCATCCGAAGTCAGCGCGGTTTCATGCGCCGCAGCTCTTTCACTCGAACGAGCTTTAACGCCAGTACGACGATCAAACTCAAGTGAAGGAAAAAATCCGAAATGTCGATCGACTGACGGAGCTCGTTGGCCGCGAGCAGCTTGAACTTCTGCCACAGATGCGGCTCCGCAAACGGCGGCGAGAGGCCGAGCAGTATCGCCGCGATCGTCAGCGGCACGATCGGCAAATAATCGAGCCAACGCATCGGATTCAGCGATTCAACGGCCGCGCTGCGAGCCTTTTTGTATAAGCTCGATGCGATAGCCGTCAGGATCTTCGACAAACGCAATCACCGTGGTGCCGTGCTTCATGGGTCCAGCCGGACGAACCACGCGCCCGCCGCGGCGTTCGATATCGGCGCACGCCTGATAGGCGTCATCGACTTCGAGCGCGACGTGCCCGTAGCCACCGCCGAGATCGTACTTCCGCGTGTCCCAGTTGTGTGTCAATTCGATCGCCGCCTGCTCCGACTCGGGGCCGTAGCCGACAAAGGCAAGCGTGAATCGTCCGTCGGGATAATCCTGCCGCCGCAGCACGTGCATACCGAGCACGTCGGTGTAGAACTTGAGCGATCGTTCGAGATCGCCGACTCGGAGCATGGTATGAAGGATGCGCATTGCTGTCTCGCCTAGGGTTTATTTGGCCTGTTCCGCCGTACATCCTGTACGGCAAGTGCATTCGCGAAATCTCCCCTCTGGGATTTCTTCTCGACTGGCCGGGGTATACCAGCCGTCCCTGGCGAGGCGCCAACGCTTCGTTGGACCCCAGCCCGCACTTCCGTGCGCGGGCGTTCGGCGGCGCGAATGCACGTTGCGCCGCTCCTGCGCATCCTTGCGCTCGCGGCATTCGTACGTCCGGTACAGCAAGTGCATTCGCGAAATCTCCGCCTCACCCAAAGTGGCACACGTAGTCCAATAGCTCCAGCACTTCGATCTCGTACTCTTTCTTCGGCGGCACCGTAAAGCTCGCGCCTGCGATGTATTCGCTCGCGGAACCGCCGGCGATGCGCACACGGCAGCGACCTTGCGTCACGTCCATCCGCTCTGGTTCGTCCGGCGTGAATCGATAGCGCCCCGGCAACATGATACCCAGCGTCTTGCGTTGGCCGGTTAGCGTCGTCACCGTACGGCTCGTCACTCGGCCATCGTGATAAACGCTGGCTTTTTTCTTCACCTCGACGTTCTTGAAGGTCATGTTTGGCTCTCCTATTTCTTGCGGCGTCTGCGCGCGGCGATGCGTATGCGCAGCGCGTTCAGCCGGATGAAACCTTCCGCATCTTTCTGGTTGTACGCGCCGCGGTCGTCCTCGAAGGTCACGATCGCCGGATCGAACAGATTGTCGGTTTCCGACTTCCGTCCGACGACCATGACGTTACCCTTGTACAATTTGAGCCGCACCACGCCGTTCACGGTTTCCTGCGATGCATCGATCATCTGTTGCATCATACGGCGCTCGGGGCTGAACCAGTAGCCGTAATAGACGAGGCTCGCGTAGCGCGGCATCAGCTCGTCCTTAAGATGCGCGACTTCGCGATCGAGCGTGATCGACTCGATCGCCCGGTGCGCCTTCTGCATGATCGTCCCACCCGGCGTTTCGTACGCGCCGCGCGATTTCATGCCGACGTAGCGATTCTCCACGATGTCCGCGCGGCCGATTGCGTTTGCGCCGCCGACTTCGTTCAGCCGTACCAGCACCTGCGCCGGGCTTAACGCCTTTCCGTTGACGGCGACGACGTCGCCCTTTTTGTACGTCAGCTCGATGTAGGTTGCCTTCGCGGGCGCCTTCTCCGGCGCCACCGTCCAGCGCCACATGTCCGCCTTCGGCTCGAGCCACGGATCTTCCAGCTCGCCGCCTTCGTAGGAAATGTGCAACAGGTTTGCGTCCATCGAGTAGGGTGATTTCTTGCCGCGTTTCATCTCGACGGGAATGCCGTGCTTCGCGGCGTACTTGAGCAGCGTCTCGCGCGAGGTGAGATTCCATTCGCGCCACGGCGCGATGATCTTTACGTTGGGATTGAGGCTGTAATACGTCAGCTCGAAGCGCACCTGATCGTTACCCTTGCCCGTTGCCCCGTGCGCAACCGCGTCCGCGCCGGTCTTCTTCGCCGCCTCGATCTGTCCCTTCGCGATCAACGGGCGCGCGATCGACGTGCCGAGCAGGTACTCGCCTTCATACAGCGCGTTAGCGCGGAACATCGGGTAAACGAAATCTCGCACGAACTCTTCCTTCAGATCTTCGATAAAAATCTCCTTCACCCCCATTTTCTTGGCTTTGGCGCGCGCGGGCTCCAGTTCCTCGCCCTGACCGATGTCGGCGGTGAACGTGACGACCTCGCAGTCGTAGGTTTCTTGCAGCCACTTGAGTATGACGGAAGTGTCCAGACCGCCGGAGTAGGCGAGGACGACTTTCTTTACTTTTTGTGTCATGGGGTTCCTGTTGTTGTCGTTCAAAATTGAAAGCCGGGCGCTGATTGCGTCCGGCGTTCATATTCTAACGGGGGGGTGAGGTTTGGTCATTCCCGCGGAAGCGGAACGCCATGCCGACGGTTCTTGGCGTGAAACTCGTGTGCCGGATGCTGACAGTAGCACCCGTGAGGCTATTGTGACTGGCGGGCGCGGCCCGAGTGCGAACGCCCCAAGACGAGCCGCCGTCGTCCGTGGCTACGGCCGAAACATTTTGCGGCGTCTGCTAATTTTCCGGGAAAACCGCCGGCAACTCACGCTCGCGGCGCTTCCTTCACTTTCTCCTCGGGCGGCGCCATCTTCAATACTTCGTCGATGGTTGTTAAACCTGCGTTAACCTTCTCCGCGCCGCTCGCGCGCAGCGATCGCATGCCGTCCTTGCGAGCCTGTTCGCGAATGGGATCGAGCTCCGCGTTCGGTTTCACGAATTCGCGCAGGCCCGCCGTCAGCGTCAATATTTCGTAAACGCCGATGCGCCCGAGGAATCCGGTATTGCGGCACTCGAGGCAGCCCTTGGGATGTTGCACTTTCTGCGGCGGCGCGGCGCGCCAGGGCCGCGTAATTTCCTTCCAGCCTTCGAGGTCGACTGGGCCCGCCTCCTTGCAGTGCGGGCAGAGCGTGCGCACCAGGCGCTGCGCCAGCACGCCAAGCACGGTGGCGTTGATCAAGTACGGCGGCAAGCCGAGATCGAGCAGCCGCGTGATTGCGCTCGGAGCGTCGTTGGTGTGCAGCGTCGAGAGCACGAGGTGACCGGTGAGCGCCGCCTGCACCGCCATCTCGGCGGTCTCCAGGTCGCGGATCTCCCCCACCATGATGATGTCCGGATCCTGGCGCATGAGCGCGCGCACGCCCTCGGCGAAGCCGAGGTCGATG